>DBOL01000085.1 GCA_002299555.1 Candidatus Aminicenantes bacterium UBA647 | reverse complement strand
TTGTATTCCAAACCCTTTTGCCATTGATCACTTTGCCTCTCATATCCAGAAAACAATACTTTATCTTCAATAAAGCCTTGAAGGTCATTCTGTAAAATTTTGTTTCATTTCCCTGCGGATTTAATGATTTGCAGGCATTTTTGGCCCTGTCAAGAGTAGTTTTAGTTAATATTATACGGACAGGTATTGTTTTAGGTGATGGTGTTGATCGATATGTTCCATTCCCGCCCGCCTTGATATTCAATCCCGGGTCGCATCCACCTTTGTATAAAGTTTCCCCTCCTTCATGTATTGAAGGATCATTTCCATAAGGTATTATTTTTACATCTACCCTTTTACAGCTAAAGAATGAGAGGTCCGGGTAGCTTGGGTGTCCGATCAGCGGCATATCCGGCAGAGGAAAGACGAAGACCTGCCCGCTGGCACTAGCTTTCACGGTTGCAATACCACTGTTCCCATCCACATGGATATACCCTTTTGAAATTATCTGAACCCGCTGCTGTTTAGAGAAATCACTGCAAATTACTATATCAGAGAAAAATATAAAGAAAATAAACAATATCGAATAAAAGAAGATAGTCTTTCTGCTCATATAACCTCCGGACCTTTTATATTGTTAATTATATACGATTAAAAAATAAATATCTCAAATAAAATTAGTTTTTGTAGGGGCGGGCCTGGTCACACTCTCTAAAGCACTGGTGATTTTACGTCCGCCCGGGTTTTTTAAAGAATCAACCAAAAGGGGACAGGTACTTTTCACATTGTCCACACTTTTACCAGGGAATCGGCAAGAAGGGTCACGGTTACTCCAAAATAGCAAAAGTTATATACAACCGCCTGAGAGGAGAATCAAGAAACTACTGTATTCCTTGTCAATAAAAATAATAAATTTTAAATTTTGAAATTTAAATTACAAAGCACTTTATACTATTTTGATCTTTTGAATTTTATCCTGGATTCTTTATCCATCTTTTCAGTTGCATATCTGATTATTAATCTTCCACATGTGTCTTTCCATTTCATCATGAATTCTTCTGTTTCATCTTTATACTTCTTCCATAACTCTCTTAGCAATGTCCCAAGTCCCTTCTGGACATCTTCCGAATCATCATTCATCAATGGTTCTATAACCGGAAGAATTGGCCCGGGCCCTGTGCCCGATTTGACCATCTGTACCAGAGTGACGGGGACCGCCCTCCTTTTCCATTTCGAATCTGCTGCAGTCCAATCTTTTAATCTTTTAATTTCAACGATCTCATTTTTAATAAAAACAGAGAGGACAAGCATGCAAAGGATATCGGTGGAGGCCCAATTCTCTATCCCTTTATCCAGCCATTTTCCAACCCTCTCAAATACTTCCGGAGTAAAATTTTCCGGTTGAAGAGATATAAAATGGATAGCTAATGCTTGCTCCTCAAATTTTCCCGAAGATATGAGAGTATCTCCAAGGTCAAGAAAATCGTGAATACTCATCTCACTCTTCCAGGCCTCGTACCACTTATCCTTCTGCTCCCGGAATAATTTGTCATCTATACCATATCCGTCATATCCCTCTTTAAAATATTTAGAATACTTGGCAATAACTGCCGGATCGGCATTGTTTTTACAAAATTCTTTAATTTCCCTGATCTTTTCTTTCATAATAGTTCACTCCCATTTTAACAACAATCAACAATTATATCTGTAATGGAATTAAATAGAAAAGGGGACAGCTACCTGATCGCAGTAATAAAAAGATCTATCGCTTCATCATCCTCTTCATTCTCAATGATCTGATATATTTTTTGATTCCTCACCTTGATAATGGGGAAAACACTCTGGGGATCCAGTTCCGGCATGTCGACATATACTTTTTTTTGAAGCTCCCCTTTCAGGTCACAGATATACCATTCACTTTTCCCGCCTTTCTTTACATGGGACAAAATGTAAATATTGCCATTCGCAACATCAAAATATTTTATCCGGGGATAGTAATCGGGAAATTTTACAAGGTGCCTTAATGCTTCGTAACTCCCTTTATAGACCGGATGGGTTTTATAATAGTAATGATAATCCCTCTTATCCTGCTCGGACACTTTTACACGGGAGATCTCCAGGCTGGTAGATCCTGTCTGTTCACCATTTTTATCAAAGATATTTACATTACCTTTCCCGTTCTCACAGAAAACCTTATCATTATCCGAGCAATAGTAAGGGGGCCGTACAGTTAACGGATTTATACTTTTCCCCTGCTGGTACCAGTGCTTTATCCTGTGGATGTTTTTTATAACATTAAACTCTTTATCATATATGTTAACAGTTCTGTAGACCATTTTTTCTATCTGTTTTGTACTTGTAGCTACAAAGTTTTCTGCCACCGGCAGATGGGAAAACCCGGTTTTTACTTTGATCTCTTTTATAAATTCTCCCTTTTTGGTAAAGAAGGAGATCTTTCTTCTGCTTATCACTAGCAGCTTGTCAGTTCTTGCCTCGAGAGTCATTCCTCTATCATCAGATAAAGGTAAAAATTCTCCGGGGCCTTCACCCTTTGTCCCGAACATTTTAACTACTTTCAGATCCTTCAGAGAAAAAATAGTCACATGTATCCCCGAAGAGAGGTATAGATTGTTCTTGTCCACGGTCATATTTTCAGGAGGCAGAGCATCCTCAAGTGTAATTTTTG
>DBOL01000097.1 GCA_002299555.1 Candidatus Aminicenantes bacterium UBA647 | reverse complement strand
GCACAAACAGATACTACAGGTTTAGTACTCTTAACCATGGTTTCCCCAGGTCCCAGAAGAATAAAGTTTGCCCCTGTCTTCATAACATCAGCAGACTTATCAAGTACGTATTCGTAAGGAACATCACTATATGCAAAATAAACATCTTTAACATCATGTTTTACGATCAATTCCAGAAGTTGTTCTTCCGGATAAATATTAATGCCATCAGGGTAAAGTTCACCTGCAAGTTCTTTGGGGTATTTTCTCCCGTCAATATCAGGAATCTGTGTCGCAGTAAAAGCTACTACTTTAATATCCTTGTTCTCTTTGAAAAATAAATTGAAATTGTGAAAATCTCTTCCAGCTGCTCCCATAATTATCGCATTACGCATTTGTTCCTCCTATTTTGCAAACAAATATAAAATTATAATTTAAGTTGGTAAGTATAAAGTATATTATTCAGCAAGTCAAACTACATTTTTTTCAGATAGGCAGTGTCCCTTTTCCCAGTAACTGACTAAGGGAATCAATTGTTGAAGTTATAATTTATTTTCAGTATTATGAATCTAAAATAAAGGAGGAAACATGGGGAAAAACATAACAAGAAGATCTTTCCTGAAAAAGGGAGTTGTTCTCGGAGCTTCATCACTTTTGTTTTCTGAGTTCGCGGAAAAATTATATTCATCTCCGAAAGCATATCCGGATATTTCAGTTGTTTCAGGAGCTGAATATTACAACAATACAATTAAAGCTGTTTCACATCTGGGTGGAATGGGAAAATATGTAGGGAAGGGATCTAAAGTGGCAGTTCTCGCTAATCCACAAAGGCCGAATCCCGGAGCATTTACATCTCCACTTGTTGTGAGCGCAATAACAAACATGTGTTTCGATGCCGGGGCTAAATCTGTTACATTTCTTTCCTGGCTACCTGCAAAATCATGGGAATCGACTGGTCTTAAGATGGCCGTTGAGAAAGCCGGAGCAAAACTCGACATTGTTGACCTGCGGGATGAATCATGTTTCAAATCTGTTCATGTTCCCAGAGGAAAAGTGCTCAAAGAAGCAAAAGTAATGAAAAAATTGTTTGACCACGACCTCCTTATTAACGTCCCGGTAACAAAGGACCATATTGGAAATAAATTTACAGGGACAATGAAAAACCTAATGGGGCTTAACTCCCCCAAAAGCAATAGAACCTTTCACAGGTCAGACTGGAAAACGAACAGTGAAAGCATCATACACCTGGACCAATCAATTGCAGATCTAAATACAATAATAAGTCCCGCACTTTCTGTTGTTGATGCAACGGAGTTCATTATAACCAACGGTCCATTCGGCCCGGGAGAACTGATAAAACCTAAAAAAGTTATTGCCGGAATTGACAGGATCGCTATGGATTCATATTGCTGCCAGTTGTGGGGCTTAAAACCGGAAGAAATAGTAATGATCAGAAAAGGGTTTGAACACGGTCTGGGGAAAATGGACCTATCCGGGATGAAAATACTTGAGGAAGTTCTGTAGGTAATTCTAAATATGTATAAACGGTTCATAATTATATTCAGCGCAATTCTAATGGCAGGATCTTTATTCGGATTGAGCGGGAAAAATGAGAATAGATCTATTGATATTTTCCCCGGAAATATAATGAATTGGAATATGAAGGGTACACCTGATGTATACAAAGGAGACGACCTTTTTTTATACATTAACGGTGGTGCCGATATATATCAGGAGTACGGATTCAAAGAGGTTTATTCAGTTGAATATGAAAAAGAGGGAGCCGGAAGGATCAGCGTGGAAATATATCACATGGATAGCCCGACATCTGCATTCGGAATATTTTCCTTTAAAACAGGAGGGAAATGGAAGGAGAGCAAAAATGGGAATTTATATTTTCCCGAAGAATACTATCAAAATATTCTGGCAGACAATTACCTGATAACAATTACATCAATAGACATAAATGAGAAAACTGAACGGGCTATCAGGATCTTCAGGAAAACCATTGAGAAAAAAATATCAGGCAACTCTTTGATTCCGGGAATAATAGATCTGTTTGATAAGGGGAAGTTTGAAAAGAGAATATATTTCGAAGGGGACCTGGGTTTGATGAACATATACAATCTTGTGTCGGCTGAATCCGGGATGGTGAACGGTGCGGCGGGGATCAATAACGGTAATATCACTTTTATTCTCAACTACAATGAAGGAGAAAATGTCAGGAGTAAATATTCATCTTTAATCGATCTTTTAAAAACAGAAAGCCGGTACTCTGAATTTGCAGTAATTGATAATGGCGTGAGTTTCCTTGACAGAAAGAAGAATGTTATTTATGTATCGATCTTAAATAGATATATAGTTGTATTCATTGGGAAAAAGCTTAATGAAGGAAAGATGTTTTTCAAATATATATCGGACAAAATATCGATCGTCAAATAAGCTGCTTCCTCCAGAATTATTGACTTTAAGGGGCAAATAGATTAAATTTGTCCTTTAAGATTCAAAAGAGAACCTGATGAAAATAATTCTTGCATCTGACCATGCCGGCTTTAATTTGAAAATGCACATAAAAAAGCACCTTGAGGAAAAGGGATTTTCTGTAGAAGATATGGGTACTTTTTCAAAAGAGCGTGCAAATTGGGCTGAATACGGCGCTAAAGCTGCAAGTGTTGTTTCAGAAGACCCTGAAAACTCAAAAGGGATAATAATATGTGGTTCCGGCATCGGAATGTCTATCGTTTCCAATAAATTCAAAAATATAAGAGCGGCATTATGTAATGATGAATATTCTGCCGAAATGTCCAGAAGACACAACAATTCAAACGTTTTAAATATGGGTGAACGTGTCGTTTCGGAAGAGATAGCTGAAAAGATAGTTACGGTATGGCTTAACACACCTTTCGAAGGAGGACGCCACGCTGAAAGGCTTGAATACATATCCAATGTTGTAGAAAAAACCAATTTTAAATAAATCAGGAGAATTGCAATGTTAAACAAAGATATTTTTCAACTTGATCCAGAAATAGCAGAGGTGATCCTTAAAGAAACCCAGCGTCAGAATGATAATCTCGAGTTGATAGCTTCGGAAAATTTTGTTCCTAACGGGATCCTGGAAGCAGTAGGATCTGTACTGACAAATAAATATGCAGAAGGGTATCCTAAAAAAAGATACTATGGGGGTTGCGAGAATGTTGATATCTCTGAAAAACTTGCAACTACAAGGGCTAAAGAGTTATTCGGCGCAGAATATGCAAATGTTCAGCCTCATTCAGGTACTCAGGCAAACATGGGCGTTTACATGTCAGTACTTGAGCCTGGTGATACAATGTTCGGCATGGATCTTTCACATGGTGGGCATCTTTCACATGGACACCCTTTGAATTTTACCGGACAACTTTACAATATTGTTTTCTACGGTGTCAACAAAGAAACAGAAACTATCGATTATAATGTTCTGGAATCTCTTGCAAAGGAACATCGCCCGAAACTTATAGTAGCTGGAGCTTCGGCTTACTCGCGTTTTATTGATTTTGAAAGATTTAAAAAAATTGCTGACAGCATCGGTGCAATTCTCATGGTCGATATGGCTCATATTGCAGGACTTGTTGCTGCCGGCGTGCACCCATCACCCGTCCCTTATGCAGATTTCGTTACTTCAACAACACATAAAACACTTAGGGGCCCAAGAGGAGGGATGATCCTTTCGAAAAAGATCCACCTGAAAGAATTAAGGAAAAGTGTATTTCCCGGAATTCAGGGAGGCCCACTTGAGCATGTCATTGCGGCAAAAGCTATTTGCTTCAAGATCGCGATGGGAGATGATTTCAAAGAATATCAGAAACAGGTCGTTAAGAATGCTTCCGTTCTTTCTGATGAACTTATACGTCTCGGGTTGAGGATCGTCTCAGGCGGAACCGACAACCACTTAATGCTTGTAGACGTAACACCACTTAATATAACAGGAAAAGATGCCGAGATAGCTCTCGACATCGCCGGGATCACCGTGAACAAGAATACGATCCCATTTGATCTCAATCCTCCGATGGTAAGTTCTGGAATAAGACTTGGGACTCCATCATTGACATCAAGAGGAATGAAAGAAGAGGAGATGAAGAAAGTTGCTGAACTTATCGTTGAGGCATTGAAGAACACCTCTGATGAACCAGCTCTTGTACGGATCAAAGAAAAAGTAAAAGAATTAACATCTGAGTTTTCAATATACACAGACATTATAGAAGATTACAAGAAAAAGTTGGGGTTGTAGGAAAAATTGGCACTTCTTGAACAAAACAGACTAAGCAGAGATTATATTAATACCCTTGAGATTATCAGGTTCGAAGGGGATGTTCAGGTAATAAACGACATTTCAGCAGCAAAGAAAGTGGTAAAGAAATTGTCGAGAGAAAAAATGCTCGGATTTGACACCGAGAGCAAGCCTTCTTTTAAACCGGGAGTATCTCATCCGATCTCACTTATCCAGATTTCAACACTGAAGACATCTTATTTGTTTCAGGTTAACGGTTCCGGACTGATCTCACTTCTTGTACCTATCCTCACTTCAACTAAAGTAAAGAAGGTTGGAGTAGGTCTTGCCCATGACATAACCAAATTGAAAAGTTTTAACGATATTACATTGAAAGGACTTATTGACCTCTCCATGATCGCAAGAGAAAAAGGTATAATTCAAACGGGTGCAAGAGGACTTACGGCCAGATATCTTCAAAAAAGACTCGTGAAAACAGCTCAGACAACAAATTGGGCAAGACAGGAACTCTCAGAAAAACAGAAGAATTATGCTGCTACCGATGCATGGGTATGCCTGAAGATATTCCCGCTGATGATGAAGGATAAGATCGATTACAAAATATTCGAAGATGAACTTCTGGCAAAAAAACCGAAGGGAGAGACTCTTTAATAAAAAATATCTTTCCATATTTGTTCCAATATTCATATTGTTTACAATATTCGTTCACACGGAAGCAATTCCCAAGAGCTCCCGGTCTGAAAGAGTTATAAAGCAATTAGCACCGACTCTTGTAACGCAATTTGAAAGAAAAGGACTTTCACTTGGAGACCCGATTTTCATAAGAATATTTAAAGCTGAAAAAGTCCTTGAAATATGGGTAAAGTCAGGTTCAGTTTATAAGTTGTTCAAAAAATATTGGGTCTGTTATTTTTCAGGAGGCCTGGGGACAAAAAAAAAAGAAGGTGATGGAAAAAGTCCTGAGGGATTCTATTTCGTCAGGCCATCTCAGCTCAACCCATGGAGTTCTTTCCATCTTTCATTTAACATCGGATATCCAAACAAATTTGACAGAGAGAACGGGTACACAGGAGGACTTATAATGGTTCATGGGAATTGTGTCTCAATAGGCTGTTATGCAATGACCGATACCAGAATTAAAGAGATATATACGATAATTCACAAAGCATTTGAAAAGGGGCAGCCTTTTTTCAGAATCCATATCTTTCCATTCAAAATGACGGATAATAATATGAGGAAATACCGGAGCAAAAAGTGGACAGAATTCTGGAAGAACCTGAAAGATGGATACGAATACTTCAAAGAACACAAAATCCCCCCCGATGTATCAGTCAAAAACAAAAAATACATATTTAACTAAACACCTTTCCCCAATCCAGTTCTTCACTTCAAAAGAGGATATAATCACCAACCCTACATAGAGTGTGACAGACACCTTTTTTTTGAAATATGCTTTTTTGATCAATTACTCAAAATAACAAAGGTGTCTGTCCCCTTTTATAATATCGGGTTGTGTTTGGCAGATTGAATTAAAATAGCTTTTTTCATATTATCAATTCAGGAGTTAAATCATGAATACCAACAAAAAGCTTACTCATGTATTTTTAGTAATATTTATTTTATTTCCTCTTTTCATAATATCAGGAAATACCAGTATTGAAGAAAAAAATGTTTTGGAAGTAGTAAATAAATTTCTTAAAGTTCTTGAGACAGGAGACATTGAAATGGCAAGGGAGATACTGGTTGTTGAAGGGGCTAATTTTTCTGTCAGAGAGGATGGAGAATCATACAAAGTAAGGTTCACCGATTACAAATCACTTATTGAGAATCTCCCGAAAACGAAAGGGAAATACAGAGAAGTAATAAGTGATCCAAAAATCCTGATCCACAAAAAAATAGCCATGCTGTGGGCAAAATATGATTTTTTTGTTAATGGGAAATTCAGCCATTGTGGAGTTGATTCCTTCAGCCTTATAAAAAGTGAAGGTAAGTGGAAGATCGCATCTATAATTTACACAGTTGAAAAGAAGGGGTGTAACTGACTCCTGAAGATAAACAAAAAAATATTACATTATTTTAAGTTCTTTTAATTTCCAGAAGCAACGGGCAGTTGCTGTTATGTCAGAAAATGCATCATGAGCATTTTCAAAATCCTCACTAAACAACTTATTATGCAACTCTGAAAGAGTAGGCCATTTATACCCATGCGATCCGGGCAGTGCACAAAAATCTCTTGAACTTATCATTGTACAAATCCTGTTTTTTGTGAAGAGTCTGTTTCCTATATTCTTCCTGATAAATTCAGCACCTATTATCTTTTCATCAAACTTCATATTGTGAGCAACAAGGTTAGAAGCTTTGCTGATATAGTCGCTAAAGAGAGCAATGACATAAGTCAGATCATCCCCTTCGGTCATCGCTTTTTCAGTAGTTATACCATGGATTCTGGAGGATTCAGGCGGGATCAAAAATCCTTCCGGCTTAATTATATAATTCTTTGAGTCTATTTTATCTCCACCTTCATTATAAACAAGCCATGCGATTTGAACCAATCTTGGCCAATTTGCCAAATCGCTCAAAGGAGCCTTCCAATTCTTCGGAAGTCCCGTCGTCTCAGTATCAAAAAAAAGGTACATATTTTCTTTCTCCAGTTGAGTTAAATTATCACGTCAACATATTTAATGCAAACTAAACCAAAAGGGGACAGACACCTTTTCGCTTAGTATTCGGTTTTTTTCACACTCTCTCATGGATTGGTGACTCCGTGTACTCCATTTCACATAATCGGATTTATTAAATCCGGTTTAAAAAACCTGCAGTATCTCACCGAATAGGTACCAGAACCCCAAAACTGAAAAGAAAACGAGCATTAGAAAGAACATTACACCACTCATCGGATATTTCGTTACTAAATTGATCAGTCCCTGGTAAGAGCGTTTTGTAAAAGTAAATGGGCATTGGACCGGCGTGTGCCCGGACATTATGTTGTCCACAACCAGCTGGATATCTCTCACAGAGTCATACCTTTTTTCAGGGTTCTTCTGCAATCCTTTTGCAAGGATATGAGAAAGGTCGGCTGGAACAGCAGGTTGGAATTTATTTCGTACGTTCATTGCAAATTTCGGCTTCTCTTTTAAAACCGCTTTCAGCACTTCTTTCATTGAATTCTTGGTTGTCAAATAGGGTTTTAAAGTTAGAAATTCATAAAAAAGTGCAGACAAACTATAAATATCTGTCCTGTCATCATGAGGTTGTTTTGAAACTTGTTCCGGTGCCATATATGCAGGAGTTCCTATTATTGAATCATTTTCAGTTTGGCCAAATCCTTCCCCGGGTGAAGTCTCAACTCCCATATCTTTTATCTTACGCTCAAGTTCATCAACTCCTGACCCAACACCTGATTTTGGCTTTTCTCCTCTTATTCTTTTTGCTATCCCCCAATCCATCACCATCACCTCTCCATGAGGCCCTACCATTATATTTGCCGGTTTTAAGTCCCTGTGAATAATCCCATTATAATGTGCAAACTCAACAGCTTTTAATATTTCTCTGAATATATTAATACGTTGATGAAATATGTATTTTTTATGATATTCCCTATTACCAGACCTTAACTTTTCAATTATCTGTTGTAGAGTTTCTCCGTAGACATATTTCATTATAAAATAGTATTGACCGTTCTCATCCTTACCTACATCATGGATCGGAACAATATTCGGATGTTCGAGATGTCCGACTATCCTTATTTCATCAATAAAGCGCATTAGGAGAGAAGCACTATGAAGCTCCTTCCTCAATCTTTTTATTGCAACGAGGCGGAAGATATCCTTATCAAGAACAAGCTCTACTTCTCCACCACCACCTTTCCCCAGGAGTCGTTTCGATTCATACCTGTTACTTTGACCTGCAACCAGCTTCACCCCCTCCGGACTTTGTTGAAGAGTTGGAAGAAGTGTCTTTGATGAAAGTCCCCCTGTAATTGTTCCAGACTTTAAACTCCCATCAGGGTGACTTAATATTTCATTCGGTTCAATATTCGAAGAAGACATTTTTGTGGCATGAAGATCGTCTCCCAGTATTTCAGTTTTAAATAAATCATTACTCATATTGTCTCCTTCAATCAATTCTTACTATTTAGACAAGCATTGATAAATTTTCCTGCTACATTAATAGTTGAGAAGAATAAAATCAGGAAATAAAATCTTTTAGGTCAGAATTCAGGATCCAGTTCAGTTCTGAGATGTCACTATCATCGGTTTCAATAAAAATAAATCCGAAAACATTATATATCTTATGATCGATTTTTCTGAATTCCAAAACAGTTTTAAAATTTGATAATAGATTATTATGATCAAAGCTATTAATCTGGTCTGCTTTTACACCTGTAGTATTATCCAAAACAATCATACTGAAGATCTTCCCATCTTTATTCTCGAGAATATGACCCCAATCAGGTTTCCGATCTGAGAAAAAGTATTCATACGGATTCATCTGAAATGAGAATGAAGTTGCATCGGCAGTTGTACACCAAGCACCGAACCTCATCGGGTTTATTTCGATAGGAACTATCTCCCCTTTATCATTTTTCCTTACTTCAATATGGAGTGGAAAATTTCGTAATTTTGCAAGTCTGCCTATATCTTTAAGAAACCCGCCAAATAGTTTAAGATTATCAAGAATGATCTTTTTTGAGGTCATATAGAGTCGGTCTCCGACATCATCATCAGAGGAGAATACATGTTTCAATATTCCAAGAATTACAGGTTCGCCTTCGCCATTGAAATATGCATCAATTGCATATTCTTCCCCCTCTATAAATTCTTCAATAATAAATTTTCTGATATCAAGTACTTCAGTCGGATAGGCATCTCCAAGACGGTTCATCTCACTATTGATATCATCAACTAAGTGTACCCACTCTTCCGGAAATTTGATCTTCTTAACTCCTACACTGAAAAACCCCACCGAAGGCTTCAGTATCACAGGCATGGATAATTCTTCAACATTAATTTTTTTTAAGTCTTCAAAATTTACTTCTTTATAAAACAGATCCGGAAAAAGTTCCCTTGTGAGATCCCTGAATCTTACTTTATTTTTAAAGATATCAATTTTATCGGGAAGTTCTGAAAATGAGAGATTTTTTACTATCCATTCAATAGAGTTTTCAGAAATTGAATAAACTCTCTTGTCAGGGTCTTCTCTGTACATTAAGATTGCATCAGAATCATTAATCAGCTCTGTCTGATCGGAATTAAAGATTGATTCAGAAACTTCATTCCTTAAGACCGGATATTTGTTCTTTATAATAGTTTGAATAACATGTTTCGAAATATATGGTTTATCTAAAATTATCATCTTTGCTCCGAATATCTATTTTGTAAGTTTCTCTAAAGGTTATCCAGGAAATGTAGTAACGAATTTTTTAACTCATCATTTTTATCCTGATCAGTTATACCTTCGGAAAAATTCTTTGAAAAAAAACTAAGACTGAATGAATCAACAATTTCCCCTTTAAAGTAAGGAAGTAATGTCTTCGCAGCATCAAGAGATGACCTCCCTCCACGCCCTCCCGGAGAAGTACTCGTCAGAAATATCTTTATCCCTGCAAGGAAAGGTCTGTCAAATCTTGATAACCAGTCGAGGATGTTCTTGAAGAAAGCCGGAAGACTTCCATTGTGTTCCGGTACTGACATTATCAATCCATCATGCTTGACTATCTCAGAATGTAATTTTTTAAGATCTTCGGGGAATCCCCCCCTCTCCAAATCCTCACTAAACATAGGGATATCAAAATCCGTAAGCTTAATAACTTTTATTGAATGATCTTTTATCAATGACCCGATATAAGCAACCAGCTCATGGTTAATAGATTGTGAACTGTTACTGCCTGAAAAAGCTAATATTTTTTTCATGTTCTTTTTTTAAATAATACCATATTTTGTCTTACACATCTTCTCCGATATTTTCACACTTTAACAGACTTTCCAATTGTTGACGTCTTTTCATCAATCCCCATATTGCAAAATATAGCCCCGGTAATTATTAAGAGAGCTGCTATTCCTATATTTGCACCCATTCTTATATCTAAAATAAATCCTGTTGTAAGGGTTGAAAGAAGGGGGATTAAATAGGAAAAGGATGTTACAAGTTTTTTGTCACCTTTTTTCATAGCTCTATCCCAAAAGAAGTAGGAAAGTGTTGAGGGAAAAAGGATAAGGTATATAAATTTGAAATATTGGGATGGAGAAAGGGTGAAAATATAATTTAATCCTTTTAAATTTCCCTCCAGGAGAATAACAGTCAGAATAAACAATGATGAAATTAAGAATAGAACAGGTAACACAATTGTATCATTTTTGAACTGATATTTTCTGGTCAAATTAGAGTAGGCTCCCCAGGAGATCGCAGCAAAAAATGCCAGTAAATATGGGAAAACGTTTTGTCCGATACTTTTTTTCATCAGTTCAAAACTAAAAGTATTAGTACCGGTTAAAGCTACAATTGTTCCTCCAAAAGAAATTAGAATTCCAATTGTCAGCAACAATTTTCGGGGTTTGTTTTTAAGAATAATTATTGAAAAAATAAAACAGAATGCCGGCCACAAATAATTAAGAAGTCCCACCACAAGTACTGCCTCTTTGGAAGTGGCCCTGCCTAATGCAAAATAAAAAAGCACCATATATCCAGCAAAAAAAATCCCCACTTTATAAAAATATTTTAGTGGAATAGTTTTAATAATGGGAATAATTTTTTTTTTATATTTAATAAATTCTACAATCAATAACAAGCTCCCGCTAATACCGAAAAGGAAGAAAGCAGTATTTAGAACACCCATTATTTCTATTAAATCTCTGGAAAAAGCAATGGTGGTACTCCAGAATAAAATGGCTGATAATCCCATCAAAGTGGAGGGTGATCTTTCCTGGAATCCCATGAACAAAGGATAGTTAATAATAGTTTTTTAAGCAAAAATAAAATGGGGCTTAAATGCTTAAAAGGGGACACGGAGTCACCAATCCTGTATAGAGCGTGAGGCACCTTTAGTCAATTATTTTTAATGGTGCATAAGTAAGTGTTCTATCAATATTTTTCCCCCGATAAGGATAAGTATTATTCCTCCGGTGATCTCTGAACTTCGGTGGAATCTTCTTCCTGATATCTTTCCTGCATAAAGACCTGCAATAGAGAAGATGAAAGTTGTGAGACCAATAATTAGAACCGGTCCCAGGATCTGAACCTTAAGGACTGCAAAACTTAACCCTACTGCAAGAGCATCAATGCTTGTGGCAAAAGACTGAGTGAAAATTGTGGAATATTTAATTTTATTGAAGGAAGACGGATTTCCTTTCCCATCGCTATTGTATATCATTCTGACACCCAGATAGATGAGGATGCAAAATGCTATCCAATGATCCGTATTCCTGATATATGCCTCTATCGTTCCACCTGCAAACCATCCAAGAACAGGCATCATGGTCTGAAATACAGCGAAAGAAGAAGCTATTAATACAACCTTCTTTAACGTCAACTCTTTTATATAAAACCCATTTACAACAGACACGGCAAAGGAATCCATTGAAAGGCCAATTGCAATAAAAATCAGAGTTGTTATATCCATAGCTGTTTTCGTTCATCTTTTTATTCTAGAAAGATGAACAGTTTGTAAGAATTAACATGTAATATTGCTCAAGTCAATAGGATGTGAATCTTATCCTTGTGATAAGAATTTGATTAGGATAATATGTCTTTATGACATTGGAATCCAATAAGGTAATCAGAACTTTATGTGCCTTTGAGAATAATATCACCGGGGAGACATTAAAAAACCTTGAGTCAAAAAAAAGAGATCTCGAGTCAGCGGGCTATATTCTGCAAACCTTAAGAGTGTGTCCCGGGAATATGTTCCTGCAGGATGCAACGAGTCTTGACCTTGACCCTTCCATATTCATTAGTGCAGGTACAATAGAGCGAAGCAAGGCCGAGGCTGAGCTCGATCATTTTCTGGAAGCTGAAAATGTATCATTTAACATTGAGCCTTCAGGAGGTGTCATTCCTGAGGATGTAAATCTCCTGTTCCGGATCATAAAAGAAAAGCCTGAAAAAACTTTCAATTTTGCATTCACTTTCAACAATGTCAATTCATCTCCCTTTTTCCCCTCTTCCAACTTTGAAACTCAGGGTTTCTCGATCGGAATGCAGCCTACAGATCTATCCGCCGGGTGTTCCTCCATAGAAGAGTGGTTCTCAAAAATGGAAAAATCGTGGCTGGAAATAGCCAGTATCTTCAAAGAGGACAAATTCATCGGAATAGATTCCTCCATTGCACCCCTGTATTCAGGAAAAAGCAGCCTTGTTAATATCATAAGAAAGATGGAAAGATCATTTTCTGATGCCGTAACTTCTGATATATTTTTAAGAATATCCAGGTTTATTAAAGACAATAATCCTTCCCCGGCAGGGCTATGTGGCATAATGTTCCCCTGTCTTGAAGATTTCGAACTGGCAGAGGAATATGAATCCGGTAATTTTTCAATCGAAAGAAATTTATTCCTTTCCCTTCATTCAGGCCTCGGAATCGACACATATCCCATTGCAATAAACGAATCTCCTGAACGTATACTTCAGATACTTAAACTCCTTTCTGGATTATCTGATAAATACAAGAAACCTTTGGCTGCAAGATTTGTCTGTGACGGAAAATCAAAGATAGGTGAAAGATCATCCTTTAACAATAAATATCTCAAAGATGTTATCCTCAGGAAACTCTGACATCACTTTTCAGGATTTAATTAATCCAAAATGCCCCGAGATCATTTTCATTAATATACAGCCACTGATCCCGGCGTTGAGTGACTCAACAAGGTCTGTCTGTTCGATCTGAACCGACTGATACCTGCTGAAGAGATTCCCATCAACACCTTTCCCTTCGTTTCCCAATACTATCACTGCAGGTAATTTGACAGCCTCAATTGGGACTGGTCTTTTCTGTTTATGAGATGAAGTCAGATAAATATTATATTTCCTTTTTTCTGCTTCATCAATAAAATTTTCAAGAGAGTTCAACTTTTCAACCGACAAATAAAAAACAGAATTTTGGGCAGTCCTTAGAAATTTTGCATTTGTCAGTTTCACACTTTCCCCGGTAAGAGCGATCGACCTGACCCCAAAAGCAGCAGCACATCTGAATGCGGAACCAAGATTCCCCGGGTCCTGTATATTGTCCAGTACAAAAATAACTTTGTTATCATAAAATCCCGGGTTCTCAGGAAGCTTTTCATATACAGCAATAATTGCAGGAGGACTTTTAAAAGAGGATATCTTCCTGATCACTTTTTCTGATACATACCACACATTTGAGCCTTCCAATGGAATAGAATCGAATTTTCCCCTTTGGTCATCATTAACGACCAGGATGCTG
Organism: Candidatus Aminicenantes bacterium UBA647; assembly: GCA_002299555.1. Taxonomy (GTDB): domain Bacteria; phylum Acidobacteriota; class Aminicenantia; order UBA2199; family UBA2199; genus UBA647. Next base: position 554 of record DBOL01000097.1, on the reverse strand, counting down.
GGAATGAAGTTCTTCCCAATAATATCCAACACCAGTTTTTCTCCTTCAAAGATAAACAACTCATCTTTACGGGAGATAAGGGTCTTTACTTTAATGCTTTTATCTGAACTTATATGTTCAATCTTTGAAGACAATTTTTCTCCTTGTCAGGTTCCAGGTTTTTTCTTTGTCAGGATCTATAATCCTGTATATTTTTGAAAACCTTTCTGCCCCCCGGTCTGAATAGTCTATTTTAAGTTTTAAGTTTTCTTCTTCGAAAAACGCTTCATCTGAAGGGAGAAAAAGTTTCTCCACCTCACTCCTGAAAGAATCCAAACCCTCCCCTTGTATCTCATAAAGGATATATTTTAGATCTTTGTTTAAATTCTTCCTGTTGTTCACAATCTCAACACGATTAAACAGAAACTCTCCTGCAGCATTTTTCAAAGAGTTCAATATCGAATCTTCTGTCAACTGATCATCAATATATAACTCCACTACTTCATCATTCCCATGCGCAAATACAGGGAGAGGGGGGATTGAGCTCATTTTGATCCTGGGATGAAATCCTTCAG
>DBOL01000046.1 GCA_002299555.1 Candidatus Aminicenantes bacterium UBA647 | reverse complement strand
ATTGACATCTATACATATTTCCAGGATTTCAAAAAATAGACATAATATCACTGACCTGAAGATGACAAAAACAGGCAAAACAATCATTAGGAATTTCGGAGAAGCGGAATACATTTCAAGCCGTTTAGTTGAATATCAATATCCTTATGATGGCCTCTCATCTTCATTGATCTATTCATTATCGCTAATAGACGAAATTCTGAATTATATTATTGATTCATATTTGTATGATCAGGAAGGATCTGTAACAGAAAAGTGCTTTGAACATTTAAGGGATAAGATCGGGGAGAAAACTTATTCTGATTTCATAAAAGAATATTCAGAAACTTTTATTCCGGGAAAAGCAATCGTTCTACAAAACAGAGATCTTCTTAAAGATATAATTACTCTTGGGATAAGCTATAACAATAACGCATATATTCCCCTCAGGAATTTTTTTTTCTCCCCGGTAAAAAAACAGAATAAACTTATATTTTTAATTTTAGATGAGATTGAATCTTTCTTTAAAAAAGTCCCCGGATTTGGCCCTGAACAAATTAATCTGATAAAATTTCTCAAACTACCTTCAGAGAATTCTCCGGATTCAATTATGGGACAACTTGTTTATATCATTGACAATTGGGGCGATGTTTTAGGGGACCTCAAGCTAAAACTTTTGACCGGATTGGATCATATAAAAGAGGGAAACAGGATCAGATCCCCGGGAAAAGAGAAAACTATACCTTACACTTTTTCTTCAAGTAGAGATAATGACATAGACAATTTTTCAAGAGATAGAGATTGGATGTCGTCACTTGTCCTATTGGCAAAAAGTACTTATGTCTGGTTAGATCAACTATCAAGATCATATAACGTCGTGATATCCAGGCTTGATCAAATACCGGATGAAGAGCTTGATAAAATTGCCGCCGGTGGATTTTCCGGATTATGGCTGATAGGGATATGGGAACGGAGCAGAGCATCAGCAGAAATAAAAAAAGTAACCGGAAACCCTGAAGCTATGTCTTCAGCATATTCTATCTATGATTATAATATTTCACCTGACCTTGGTGGAGAAGAAGCTTTCCTTTCACTGAAAGAAAGAGCTTTGAAAAGGGGTATCAGGCTTGCAGGCGATATGGTTCCGAATCATATGGGATTAGATTCGAAATGGGTTTGTGAACATCCTGACTGGTTCATTTCGACTGAGACATCACCTTTTAGTTCTTATACATTTAATGGCCCGGATCTGAGTGATTCAGAAGGGTTTTCAATCCGCCTTGAAGATCATTACTATAATAAAAGTGATGCGTCAGTTGTATTTGAATTTGTTGATCATTCAAATGGGAGGAAAAAATATATCTATCATGGAAATGACGGGACTTCTATGCCATGGAATGATACTGCACAATTAAACTATTTAAAGAGTGACGTAAGAGAGCATTTGATAAATACAATTCTTCACATTGCTAAAAAATTTAAAATTATTAGATTTGATGCTGCCATGATACTTACAAAAAAACACTTCCAAAGGTTGTGGTTCCCTGAACCGGGTACTGGAGGTGATATTCCATCGAGAGCAGGAAGAGGGATGGACAAAGTAAGATTTAATGAACTCTTTCCAAAAGAATTCTGGATGGAAGTAGTGGAAAGAATTGCTTCAGAAGCACCCGACACATTATTATTGGCAGAAGCATTCTGGTTAATGGAGCCCTATTTTGTAAGGTCACTGGGTATGCATCGGGTTTATAACAGCGCTTTTATGAATTTTCTGAGATCTGAGGAGAATGCAGAATTCCGGACATCAATTAAAAACACTATAAAATTCAATCCTGAGATACTCAAACGTTTCGCAAATTTCATGAACAATCCCGATGAGGAAACTGCCATCAGTCAATTCGGTTCAGATGATAAATACTTTGGAGTCTGTACTCTCTTATCCACACTTCCCGGCCTGCCTATGTTCGGCCATGGACAAGTTGAAGGTTTCAGCGAAAAATACGGAATGGAATATAAAAAAGCATACCTCGAGGAAACACCTGACCAACAGCTTCTGAAAAGGCATGAAAATGAGATATTTCCTCTTTTAAAACAGAGGGAAATTTTTTCACAATCTGAATATTTCAGGCTATATGATTTTACAGACAATAATGGGAAAGTGAACGAGGATGTTATTGTATATTCAAATTTGTATAACGGGAAACATTCTATAGTTGTATTTAACAACAAATATTCAAATTGTGCCGGGCATATTCATATTTCATGCCCTTATGCTGTATTTTCGCCGGAAGGGACTAAATATACTCAAACAACCAGCTTAAGTGATTCACTTGGTATTCGTCCCCATGATAATACATTTGTTATTTTTTATGACAATGTAACTAAATTAACCTATATCAGAAGATCTGTAGTAATTTCAGATAACGGCATGTATTTCGAGCTTGGAGCATTCAAATATCATGTTTTTCTTGAATTCCGTACTATCATTGATACACCTGACAGAAAATTCAGTCGCCTATATGAACACCTTGATGGAAGAGGGATAAATGATATTGAAAAATTGTATGAACAGGAGGTTAATAATCCTATATCGTCAATCTTACGGGAGATGTACTACCACTTTGATAATTTTATTAATGTGGACCCTTCCGATAAAGGTGAACCGGACCAGTTAATGCAGTTTTATAATCGGTTATTTCTTACTATTTCAGATTATGAACATAAAAGCGAAAAAGTAAAAAGCAATAGAAAGAAAATACTTTTAAAATTTGAAAAATTAAAAAGTGTCCGGGAATCTATATTTTCAAATATTCAGAACAAAGAACTTCAGGAAGAATTATCTGGTCTTGACGATCGGAATCTTTTATTTCCAGTCATAATTCCGGCAATTATCATTGACAATATCTCCGGGAGTGCCGGTTCTGATCATGACATTACCAGATCAAAATATTTTTCTCGCTTTTTTATCTGGGAAATTCTTGAAGATATCCATAAAAATTCGGCAATTTCAGAATTCCCAGCTGAGGTTATAGTAAATATTATTAAACTGACTACAAAATTTTCAAAATTATTTCTTGAGATAGTTAACAGAGAGACAGGGGTATCACTCCTCGATTCTTTTTTTCTGGATGATGACCTGAGATCATTGATCGGTGTGAACGAGTTTGAAGGAAAGATATGGTATCATAGTGATAATTTCAAGATTCTAATTCTTCTTTTATTCTTAACATCTGCAATTGAATTTGAGGACGAATTGAGTAATCTGTCTCCTGAACTACTGGAACAAATTTATTTGATTTTCAACAATTCGGACAAAAGATCAGGCAATCTTTATGAGAATCTTAAAACAATTCTCTATGAAGAGATTGAAGCGATAGTACATTAGATTATACTACCAATCTTTATAATAAGACCCGTCAAGACCTTTTTTATACGACTTTGAGTAAACATCCCACACATTCTCTCCACCCCAATGAGAAGAGTTTTTCTTATCCTGGTAAGATCGCTTCCCCCATTCGATTGTCCCGGTCATAGGGTCGGCAGGAATCTTTCTCAAAAATTTTTTGATCCTCTCTTTGTTCTTTGAATCACGATATTCAATCCCTTTTACAAGTATTTCAAGATCTTCCGGATACCCATAAGAATCTTCATCGTGTTTTATCTTGTTCTTGATAACAAAATTCTGGAAATCGTCAATTGCTGTTCTGATCTCGCGAAGAGATCTCTTGAAAACTAATTCACGCTCTCTTTTTACTGAGGTTTCGACCATCGGTATCGCAATAACAGCCAGAGTTGAAATGATTGCTATTACGACAATTAATTCTATTATGGTAAAACCTGATCTCTTCGAAATACTGAATGTCCTTAAGTCCTTGTAAAGTCTCATGAACAATTTTAAAGAAGCAGTTTTATTCTTTACCGCTACTGATCGCTTTGATGCTTGCTTTTATCCGGTTATCTCTGTCAACATCTATAACTTTAACTTCAATTTCCTGTCCGATCTTGTATTTCATTTCACTTATACTCTTTATTCGTGTTGGTGATATTTCAGAAATATGAACAAGTCCAACTGATCCTCTGAATAATTCAACGAATATACCATAATCTTCGATCCTTGTTATCGTACCCTTATAGATCTTGTTAACCTCTGCAGACTGGGTTAATTCTTTGATCCTTTGAAGAACACTATTTCCGACATCTTTGTTCGGAGCAGCAACCTTAACAGAACCATCATCTTCAGCATTAACTTTAACACCGAAATCTGCGATCAGTCCTTTAATTGTTTTTCCGCCGGGACCTATGAGATCTTTAATTTTTTCCGGATTGATCTTCACTGTGAGAATTACCGGAGCATATTCTGAAAGTTTTTCAGAAGGTTCTACAATCGCATCCTTCATTTTTCCAAGAATGAATAATCTGGCCTTTTTTGCATCTTCGAGGGTCTTATCAATTATTTCATCACCTAATCCATCTATTTTAATATCAAGTTGTGCAGCGGTTATCCCTTTCTCTGTTCCTGTTATCTTGAAATCCATATCACCGAAATGGTCTTCATAACCTGCAATGTCAGTAAGAACAGCAAAATCATCACCTTCCTTTACAAGTCCCATCGCAATGCCGGCTACTGGTGCTTTGATCGGAACTCCCCCGTTCATTAATGCCAGAGTTCCACCACATACAGTTGCCATTGAAGAAGATCCATTGGATTCCAGAATATCTGAAACGATCCTGACCGTATAGGGAAATTCTGTTTCAGAAGGCATTACAGGCATCAATCCCTTTTCAGCAAGATTTCCATGTCCGATCTCTCTTCTTCCAGCTCCCCTGAGGAAACTTACTTCTCCAACAGAGAATGGAGGGAAATTATAATGGAGCATAAATTTCTTTAACTGACCACTGGAAGAGATATCATCTATTCTTTGAGCATCATCTTCAGACCCAAGTGTTACAGTTGCCAAAGCCTGTGTTTCTCCTCTTGTGAATACTGCAGAGCCATGAACCCTGGGCAATATCCCTAGTTCAATACTGATATCCCTTATTTCATCAAGCTCTCTACCATCATTTCTCTTTTTTTTGCTTATCAGGGTTTTTCTGAATACTTCATACTCCAATCTGTGAATTGCAGATTTGTACTTCCCTTTTTTCGAATCATCATCATTGCCAGCCATGATCTCTTCGGTAAGTTTGCTGAGCTTCTCTTTTCTTTCACTTTTTATTACTGAAAAAATACCATCTCTGAATCCATCAAAATATTTCTCTTTAAGACCATTATAAATATTCTCAAGTTCTGTATCGGGGTTCACTTTGAGTTTATCAGGGTTCATCAGAGCTTTTTGTGCGATACAGATATCAGTAATGATCTTCTTAGCAATCTTCAGTCCCTCTTTAAAAGTCTCCTCACTGAATTCGTTACCACCGGATTCGATCATAACAATATCATTTTCAGTTCCTGCAACGAACAGGACCATCTCTGATTCATCAGCTTCTTCTTTTCCGGGGTTTATAAGAAATTGTCCATCTTTTAATCCAACCTTAACAGCTCCAACAGGTGTTGAGAACGGAATAGTTGAAGAGAGTAATGCTGCGGATGCTCCGATTATTCCCATCGCATCAAAATCTACGCTCGGGTCTACCGATAATAACATTTCAATTACCTGCGTATCATTAAAAAAACCGTCAGGGAACAAGGGCCTGATCGGACGATCGATCAGCCTTGAGAGTAATATTTCCCTCTCTGACAATCTACCTTCTCTCTTAAAAAAACCACCGGGAATTTTACCGGCAGCATAATTATTAATCCTGAAATCTACCATAAGAGGGAAAAAATCCTGATCCTCTTTGGCTTCGTCCCGCATATTAGCGGTGACTAGTAATACATTATCTTTATATGACAGAACTGATGATCCGTTTGACTGTTTAGCCCATTTTTTACACTCTATTTTAAGATCATTTCCATCAATATCTATACTAATGCTTCTTTCCATTTTGTTTCTCCTTTATTTAAAACCAAACTACAGATAAGTATGAATTGTATACCTTTACTTCCTTAATTTAAGGTTACCAATTATATCAAGATATTGTTGGTAATTTTTTTTCCTGATATAACTTAAAAGTTTTCTTCTCTTTGAAACGAGTACAAGGAGACCTCTTCTTGAGTGGTGATCTTTTTTGTGGACATTGAAATGCTCGGTTAAATCCTTAATTCTACCAGTTAATAATGCTACCTGAACATTTGCAGAACCAGTATCCTTATCATTTATCTTATACTTTCCTATCACCTTTTGTTTATCTTCCGTTGTAATACTCAAAATCTCCTCCTAAATTTAGCTTATTTCATATTTTATCAAAGAATTCACCGTTTGTAAACAGACAGGGCCTGATATTGATATGGTTATACCTGCAATTGGACAGAACTCAATAATAATTTTAGATTATACTTCAAATGCAACAATAATACTACCTCTACAAGTATCTAAAATCTCTTTAGATTTCTTGATTTTTGAGGATTAATGTGATAATTTATAATTTGGGAAAACTGGAGCATCTTTCATGAAAAAAACTACAATTAACAGTGCACATTACCATCTCGGCGGGAAAATGGTCGACTTCTTCGGATGGGACCTCCCGGTTCAGTATTCCGGATTATCTGAAGAGCATAATGCGGTTAGAACATCAGGAGGAATATTTGACGTAAGCCATATGGGAGAAATATTTATCAAAGGTGATTCTGCTCTTGATGCAGTTCAATATATTACTTCTAATAATATCAGCAAATTGAAGCCGGGCAAAATCCTCTATACCGCACTTCCGACCGAAAACGGATGTTTTGTTGATGACATGCTTGTCTATATGATAACTGAAAAAGAATATTTACTGGTAGTTAATGCAGCAAACCTTGAGAAGGATTTCAAATGGATAAGTAGTAAAGTGGAGAGATTTGGAGTATCAGCTGAGAACCTGAGTGATAAATACACCCAGATAGCTGTTCAGGGTCCGAATGCCGAGAAGCTTCTTACTCAATTTACAAGTGACAAAATAGGTGAGCTTAAGTATTATTATTTTCTGACAGGGAAAATAGGCAATATTGATGCAATAATTTCGAGGACTGGATATACAGGAGAAGATGGATTTGAGATCTATTTTAAAGCTGATGAGAAAACAGCTTCAGATCTTTTTATTAACCTTGCAGAAAAAGGAAAAGACCTCGGGATAATTCCAGCCGGGCTTGGAGCAAGAGATACACTTCGGCTTGAATCAAAAATGTCCCTTTATGGTAACGATATTGATGACTCTCATACTATCCTTGAAGCAGACCTCGGATGGATCCTGAAGTTTAAGCAAGGGGATTTTATTGGAAAAGAACCACTTCTAAAACAAAAAGAAGAAGGTATTCGCAGGAAACTTGTCGGATTCGAACTTGTAGAGAAAGGGGTACCCAGACATGGATACAAAGTTTTCATTGACGGCAAACACTATTCAGAAGTAACCAGTGGAACTTTTGCGCCATTCCTCAGGAAACCTATCGGCCTTGTTTATCTTCCTATCGAACATAGTGAGGTCGGATCAAGATTTCATGTTGAGATCAGGGGGAAGCAGATTGAAGCCATGGTTGTGGAAACACCCTTTTACAAAAGATCGTCATGATAGCAAAAGTTGTGATGATATCTTATACAGATAAAAGCTTGTTGAAATTTTAAATAAAGGAGGAAAATTATGGATTTAACTAATTACAAATTTTCAAAAGATCATGAATGGGTAAAAATTGAAGATGATATTGCTTCTGTTGGCGTTTCAGATTATGCTCAAAAAGAGATGGGCGACGTTGTATTTATTGAACTCCCGGAAAAAGGGAGCTCTTTTGTGAAAGGAGATGCATGTTCCAATATTGAATCTGTAAAAGCAGTAAATGATATTTTTTCACCTCTTTCCGGTGAGGTTGTCGATGTTAACACTACACTTGAAGATACTCCGGAAAATGTGAACAAAGATCCATATCGTTCAGGATGGATATATAAGATCAAATTTTCAGATCCTGCTGAATTGACCGATCTCCTTGATGCAAATCAGTACGAAGAGTACCTGAAGGGAATCTGACCCAGAGGCAAATATGAGATATTTCCCCCTTACAGATCCAGAAAGAGAGGAGATGAAAAAAGTTATTGGTATTAATGATATTAAAGAACTTTTTTCAGATATTCCAAAAGGAAAATCCTACTTTCCTTTAGATAACATCCCTTCAATGCTTCATGAAGATGAATTGATTGAAAAATTCATGAAATATGGAGAGGAAAATGAATTTCATAAGTATAAAAGTTTTTTGGGTGGCGGAGCATACAATCACTTCATCCCGGAGGCAGTAAAATCACTCAGTATGAAGGGTGATTTTCTCACCCCATACACTCCTTATCAACCTGAAGTAAGCCAGGGAAGCCTCCAGGCGATGTTCGAGTATCAGACAATGATGTCAATGCTTACAGGAATGGATATTTCAAATTCCTCTTTATACGATGGAGGAACCGCAGCAGCCGAGGGTGTTCTTCTGATGGTTAGAAAATCCAGAAAAAAAAAGATACTTGCGGCTTCAAATATTCATCCTGAATATCTTGAGATAATTAACTCCTATATCCAGAATCTGGATATTGTTATAGAACTGGTTGATTTTGATGAAACTTCCGGAAAAGTAGATCTTGCAGATCTGAGGTCAAAGACAGGAGATGATATCGGTGGATTAGTATTTCAATCTCCAAATTTTTTCGGTGTCCTTGAAGAAACAGACCAGATAACCGAAATAGCTCACAATTCAGGTAGTATTGTCACTCAGATAGTTACTGAGGCTTTTTCACTCCCCTTCATCTCTTCTCCGGGATCGAACGGGGTCGATATTGTTGTAGGTGAAGCACAAAGTTTCGGACTTCCTCTTTCCTATGGCGGACCCTTTCTCGGGTTCATATCAACGAGAAAGGAATATGTCAGGCAAATACCCGGAAGACTTGTCGGAGAAACGATCGATACTAATGGTAAAAGGGGATATGTACTCACTTTGTCTACAAGGGAACAACATATAAAGAGAGAAAAAGCTACATCAAATATTTGTTCTAATCAGGCTTGGTGTGCACTCAGAGCATCTATCTATCTGACGATTCTTGGTGAAAAAGGCCTTAATGATATATCAAGATCAAATCATCTTAATACAGCATATTTTGTAAAACAATTATCAGGAATGGACCATGTGGAGGTAAAATTCAAGGAAGATTTTTTTAATGAAGTTGTAGTTGATCTCAAAAATATAGATATTGATCAATTTATGAACAAATTGAAGGCTAAAGGGATACTACCGGGAATTCCATTGAATTGGTTCTTTAAGGAATTTAAGAACCACATACTTGTCAACTTTACAGAAATGCACAAGAAAGCGGATATTGACAATTTTGTAAATGCAATTGGAGAATTAAAATGAACAAACTTCCGGAACTTATCTTCAATATCAGTAGAAAGGGGAAAACAGGAGTATCTGTAAGCCTCAATCAGTTCCCTGATGAACTTATTGCAATTAACAAAAAGAAGCTCAGAAATGGAATTGAAGATTTCCCATCTCTGTCTGAAGTAGAGACCGTAAGGCATTTCTCAAATCTGGCAAGGTTAAATCATTCCGTAGATAACGGATTCTATCCGTTAGGTTCCTGTACAATGAAATATAATCCAAAAGTTAATGAGAAAATAGCGGGGATAGATAATCTGTCTGCTCATCCCTACTCCCCTGTCGATCTTGTTCAGGGAAACCTCAGAATAATAAAGGAACTGGAAGAGTGGCTTATTGAGCTGACAGGAATGGATTCATTTACACTCACTCCTTCAGCAGGGGCTCACGGTGAATTCACAGGAATGATGATAATCAGGAAATACCTGACTTCTCTTGGTGATCCGAGAAAGATAGTTTTGATCCCGGACTCCGCACATGGTACAAATCCTGCTTCTGCCCATTTTGCCGGTTACGATATAAGAGAGATACCATCAAATGATGAGGGCATTATTGATCTGGAAGAGTTAAAAAAACACCTGGACGAAGATGTCGCAGCTCTTATGATGACCAACCCCAATACCCTCGGTATTTTTGAAAAAAATATTGTTGAAATTTCTAAAGCCCTTCATGATAACGGTTCCATGCTATATATGGACGGAGCTAATATGAATGCTTTCCTCGGAATAGTAAGACCGGGTGAGATCGGTGCCGATGTAATACACCTTAACCTTCATAAAACATTTTCAACTCCGCATGGGGGTGGAGGTCCTGGTTCCGGCCCTATCGGTGTAAGTAAGGAATTGTCAAAATTCCTTCCCGTCCCCAGAATCACATCTGAAGGTGGAAAACTTAAAGTTAAATACTTCACTGAGGAAGGAATCGGAAGAATCAAAAATTACTATGGAAACTTCCTCGTTATGGTAAGAGCACTTGCCTATCTAATGGCACTTGGAAAAGAGAATGTGAGCCTGGTTGCCGAAGATGCTGTCCTTAATGCTAACTACATACGGAAAGAACTGGAGGGGCATCTGGATCTTCCATATAAAGGCAAAACACTACATGAAGTTGTCTTTTCAGATTCAGGACTCAAGGTTAAAACTCTTGACATAGCAAAAAGACTTCTTGATTATAACATTCATCCTTTCACAGTATATTTCCCATTGATAATTCATGGTGCAATGATGATAGAACCTACCGAAACAGAGAGCAAAGAGACACTTGATAATTTTATATCTGTGATGAAAACCATATTGAAGGAAGCGGAAGAAAATCCCGAATATCTGAAGAATTCACCGCACAATACTCCGGTATCAAGACTTGATGAAGTATATGCTGCCCGTAAATTAATACTCAGATGGGAGAAAAGCGAGGTATAATTGAGCATACAGGAAATTATTTTAAAATTAGAGGAATTCTGGTCACATAACGGATGTTATATTGCTTCCGGCTATGACAACGAAGTAGGAGCCGGGACAATGACTCCAGACACGTTTTTTAAAGTGTTGGGACAAAAACCATGGAGAGCCGCATACTGGCAACCCTCTCGAAGACCGGATGATGGCAGATATGCTGAGAACCCGAACCGTGTACAAAAACATAACCAGTTTCAGGTTATACTGAAGCCTGTCCCGGAAAACGGGCAGGAGTTATATCTTAATAGTCTTCAGTTTCTTGGTGTTGAGATCAGGAACCATGATATAAAATTTGATGAAGATAATTGGGCATCCCCTTCTCTCGGTGCATGGGGAGTTGGGTGGCAGGTAATGTGCGACGGCCTGGAGATCACACAATTCACATATTTTCAGCAGGCTGGTGGAATAGAACTCAGCCCCAATTCACTCGAGATCACATACGGGATTGAAAGGCTGGGAAGTTTTCTCGAAAAAAAGAGCAACATATACGATCTGAACTGGAGTAATAATGTTTCTTATGGTGAGCTAAGGACAGAAGAAGAGAAACAATTCTCTGTATACAACTTTGAAACAGCCGATATAGATATGCTGAGGGAATTATACGCCCTTTACAACAAAGAGGCGACTAGACTTCTTGAGCTTGAATTATATCTTCCTGCATTCGATTATGTCCTCAAATGTTCACATGCATTCAATATCCTTGATGCAAGAAAAGCAGTATCAGTAGCTGAGAGAACATCATTTCTTGCTTCAATGAGAGATCTTGCTTCTCAGGCAGCAAAATTATACATACAAAAAACAGAAGGTAAAAATGGCTGAATTTTTATTTGAATTAGGAATTGAAGAGGTCCCTGTATCTTATGTAAAAGATATTATGGGTCAGTTGGAAAAAGGTTTTACCGAAAGCTTTACACACCAGCGTATTGAATATGGAGCAGTTGAAACTGCAATGACCAACCGAAGATTCCTCCTTTTTTTTAATAACATAAGTCAGGTTTCAGAATCAAAATCTGATCTTGTTAAAGGACCGTCCAGAAAGATCGCCTATGATGAAGATCAGAACCCTACCAAGGCCCTTGAAAAATTCCTTGAGGCAAATAATATAGAAGAGTCTGATCTTGAGGAAATTGAAACAAAAAAAGGTGTTTATCTTGGATTTACTAAAGTGGACAAAGGAGATGATACAAAATCACTCCTTAGTGAGTTAATTCCCGCTATTCTTGATAAGATCTCCTTTAATAAATCGATGACATGGAATAATTCAGGGAAAAGTTTTGTGAGACCAGTTAGAAATCTGTTAGCGATCTTCAACGGTAAAACTGTTAGTTTTCAGTTTGCCGGGGTAACATCTTCAGATATAACTTTCGGACATCGTCTGTTGTCTGAGGAAAAGGTAAGGATCTCATCTTTTCAGGATTATTGCGAACAAATGAGTCAGAATTTTGTTATCTTCAGTGAAGATGAAAGAAAGAATAAGATCCTTACAGAAATAAAAGATCTGGAAGATGACTTGGGTTTTAAAGTTCAACTGACTGATAAGATGTTAGAGTATTACGTATTTAATAATGAATATCCTGTAGTCTTTTCCGGGAGATTTGATGAGCAATATCTTGATCTCCCTTCTGAGATCATATCAACATTTATGATAAATGAAAAAAAACTTGTTCCTGTATACGATAGTAACGAAAAACTGACCAATGTATTTGCAGGGGTTTCGAATGTCCCTGATGAGAGTGAATTTGTTTCCAAAGGAAATGAAACAGTTATAAGGGCCACTTTTGAAGATGCAAAGTTTTTCTGGGATAATGATAGAAATGATGATTTTGAAGCTTTAAGAAGTGGGTTGAAAAATGTTATGTTCCATAAAGATCTCGGTACATTTCATGAAAAAAGTATCAGAATAAAAGAAATTGCAGAGCTTCTTTCTGAGTTATCCGGAAATCACGAGCAGACAAAAAATATAGGAATAGCAGCTGAACTCTGCAAGAACGATCTCCTTACAAGGATGGTCGGTGAATTCCCCTCACTACAGGGAATTATGGGTGGGCTTTATCTTAAGGAAAAAGGGATAGACAAAGATATCTGGGAAACAGTTTATTACCACTATGAACCGAAAGGATTTGTTGAAGATGAGCTGGAAAGCCTTAACGCAGGAATCCTTTCTATTGGTGATAAGGTAGACAATATTGTGGGATTGATCTCCAAAGGAACTAAGGTTTCCAGTTCAAAAGATCCCTACGGGATCAGAAGAGATACTTCTGGGATCATTAAGATAATTATTGACTTTAAACTTAATTTTGACCTTAAATCTGTAATTGACTTTACCATTAACAAATTCGGTGTTGATGAATCTGACAAGCAGGAAATTTTTAAAGTAATTTCATCTCTATTCTCAGCAAGGATGGAGCACTTTCTAAAAGACCTCCTTTTCATTGATAATGATGTAGTTAATAGTGTCATAAAAAGTAATACTCTTTTCATTTACAAAATATACCTTAGAGCAAAAGCAGTTTTTCAAGTCTCAGAGAGCTCATCGATCCACCATCTGATCGAAGTCCATAAAAGAATAAGGAATATAATCAAAGATTCAGAAATTGAGGCAGTTTCAGACACCTATTTGGTAGAGCCGGAAGAGAAAATCTTATTCGAAATAATTAATGAAACCAAGTTAGAAACTGAAAAACTCATTATGAGTAACAAATATATTGAGGCATGTTCAAATTTTATTAACATGAGACCTGTTGTTGATAATTTTTTTGAAAAAGTTCTCGTAATGGACAAGGATAAGAGTATCAGAAAGAATCGGATCGGTCTTCTTCAAAAGCTTAATGAGCTTCTATTACAGATCGCCGATTTCTCAACCCTTACGGAAAAGGATTAAACCTGTGTAAAGTCCAGATGGCAAATAAGACATTTTTTGAGTGTTCGGAATGCCAGTATCAGAGTCCGAAATTTTACGGTAAATGCCCTCAATGTAACATCTGGAATTCAATGAATGAAATTATGGATCAGTTTGATAAATCTAATGAAATATCTGATGAACAAAGAAGAGATCCAATTAGTTTAAATAATATAGGTCAGGAGAATATATCCAGGATAAATTCAGACATCAAGGAATTTGACAGATCCCTTGGTGGAGGTATTGTACCCGGATCGGTAATTCTGATCGGTGGGGAACCTGGTGTCGGCAAATCCACACTATTGCTGGAAGTTTCAGGTAATCTTTCTAAAAAAGGGAAGGTCCTTTATTATTCCGGAGAAGAGTCTGAAGGTCAGATCAAATCAAGAGCTGACAGGCTCGGGATAGTCTCAGAGGATATTTTCCTCTTAACAATGGGGGATCTGGAAGATCTGAAAATCAGCTTGAAAAAGCTGTCACCGGAATTCATTATAATTGATTCCATCCAGACTCTGAACTCAAGGAAGACAGGAGGTTTAAACGGATCAGTATCAAAATTGAGACATGTAACTTCAGAATTGGTAGAGATCGCAAAATCAAATAATATTGCTGTTTTTATTATTGGGCACATAACAAAAGACGGGCAGATAGCAGGCCCGAAAACCCTTGAGCATATGGTCGATGTCGTACTTTATTTTCAGGGAGAACTTCAATCTAATCTAAAAGTATTAAGAGTTGAGAAGAACAGGTATGGATCTGTGAATGAACTGGGGATATTCCAGATGAGCGCTACAGGATTAACCTCTGTTACAGACCCATCGGAGGTTTTTCTTCAGAAGCGGGATTCAATAGAGCCAGGAACATCTGTCGTAGCATCTATGAAGGGGATGAGATCTATACTGATAGAGATCCAGGCATTAGTGACAGAAAATCCATTCGGGGGTAATCCCAGGAGGATGGCGATAGGATTCGATCCTTTTAGACTATCAATGCTGATCTCTGTGATAGAAAAAAAACTCAGGATCCCTTTCTATAAATCAGATGTATTTCTTAATATAACTGGTGGAATAAACCTTAAAGAAACAGCAAGTGATCTTGCCGTATGTTCAGCCCTGATATCAAGCCATAAGAATTTGGTCTTTAAAGGAAATATGGTCTTTCTGGGTGAAGTGGGACTTACCGGAGAGATTCGCCCGGTAAGCTTTATCGAGAACAGGATAAAGGAAGCAGTAAATCATGGTTTCAAAAAATTCATACTCCCCAAAGCTCAATCTGACACAAATATTAAAGATGCTGAGGTTTTACCGGTAAGTAATATTAAGGAATTTTATTCCCTTATTCGAGACTTTAAAACTTCAAAATAAAGACAGCTCTTTTGGTTTCCTCTAAGTACAACCCTTTATCTTTTCCCTCAACTTTTCTATCAGACTATCCAATAGAGAATCTTTGTTAGAATCTATAATAATTGTTGAATATTTTCTCTGATCAATGTAGAATTTTGAAAAATTTATATTAAATTCCTTAAAGATCGAAGTTATTGTTCTCAGGAATGATCTGTCTCTGAAACATGAAATTATTATAATTGTTTTATTTGTACCATCTATTTTTTTAGAATCAATAAATCTGGCTGAACCGTTTCCTCTCTTTGATTCAGCTGACAGATCATAGCACATACGTACAACTTCCTTCATTACCTCGAAGTTTGTTTCAATCCGAAACAATTCATCAAAATTGAAAAATATTTCCATTATGATCTTCTTATCTATATCTTTTAATTCATCAATAAGTTTGGTCAGTATAAAGATATTTATGTCTCTTAACCCCTGATCAAAATCTCTTATAGCCCCAAATTCCTTTTTGATCGTTTCCCGGAGTGTATCAAAAATATCTCTTACAGACAAAAATTCAGAAAGATCAATTTTAAGTTTGAAGAGATCAACAAAAAAATTGTCCCTATACACTTTGGTAGGAGTGAATGAAAGGATCTCCACTCCGGTCAATTTATCAATTCTTGGAATTAAATTTAATATTTTCCCTTTATTTTTTAAAGTCCTTACTATTATTGCCTTAATTTCAATATTAAAATCAGTTTTGTTAGTAACATTAAGGAAAACCTGTGTTATTCTGGTCCGCTCGATCTCATCCATAAGAAAGGGAATTATTGCCCGGGCAAAGTGTTCAAATCCTCCTACAGATTTTATATTGGAAAATCTCGAATTATGTGCAGATAGCACTATTTTATTAAATGATTTTTCAATAGAAGATGTCAATAATGGTGTAAGCTGAGATTCGTATTTATCTACAATCTCGATCCTATAAACCAATAGTCCGTCAATACTGAAAAAGCTCTTGTGATGTTTAATTATATGATCAGGAACAATATGATCAAGAGTTCTTAAAAAATCTTCAATTGATATCACATAACCCTTACAAACGAATGTGATTCCTGTCAACTTCTCATAAGTGGTCTCAAAATTTTTGATCTTGATTATTTCATTAACTTTCCCTGATCTGACCAATTTCTGACACTTGAAATTTTCAAGAATAAAATCTGCAAGATCGTTAATTTTTCTCTCTTCAAGATATTTTCTTGTTCTTGAAAGTACAAACTTTATAACCTGGCCACTTTCATTGATAAGTTCATCGATATCATCATAGGTATATATCTTCTTTATCCTCTTTAATATCTGATAGAATATTGCTGATTTTACAGCCTCCTCATCCTGAAGAATATGTTTGCTGACGCTGCCAATCGAGGCTTCCTTTATCGTTTTTATCAATGATTTTTTAGTCTTACGGAAAACATCCATTTCATTCACTGAATATATGTTAAATGCTAGAATTACTATTCCTACCGTTTTCTTTTTGAATTCTACAGTAAAACCCTTAATGAACTGAATATTTTTTGACTTATGATGAATTATTCCAAGAATAGAATTTGACATCCCCGGCCAATCTTCTGCAAGGACTCCCAATGCTATGGTGTAGGGTAATTCATCTCTTATATATTCATTGAGGATTATCACCTCTTTTTTTTTAGTAATATCATAATTATGTATCAGCTTCAGAAGCATCATTCTCTGTTGATCAAGTGGAAAGATCTGTTGGGAATCCAGAATTGTTTTTAGTTTATTCCGGATCTCTTTTTTTGATATCTTAATTTTACCACTTTTCAACAACTTCATAAGATGTTGAATTTCTTCTTCTTTCAGATCTCTGAACATAATGAAGATTCTATTTAGTTAAAATTTTTTTGTCAACATAATCACTTCTATATCCCACTGCTAAAGATAATTCCAGATTTGTTTCAAATAACTTCAAATTCTAGTATAATTCTTTATCTTGACTTTTTTTTACTTATTTTTTATTATTTTCTAAGGAGGAATAATGAACAAAACTGAATTGGTAAAATCTATCTCGGAAAAAGCTCAACTTAAGGTTTCAGATACTGAAAACCTCGTAAATTCATTTATTGATACTGTTACGGAAGAGTTGAAGAATAAAGGGAAAGTTACCTTAGTAGGTTTTGGAACATTTTCAATTGCTCACAGAAAAGAGAAAACCGGTGTGAATCCGAAAACCGGAAAAAAGATCAAGATCAAGTCAAAGGATGTACCTGTTTTCAAAGCCGGAAAAGCACTGAAAGAAAAAATCAAATAGTAAATTTTTCCTGTTTTAATATACGGTTACAAAAGTTTCGCTTCCATTCAGTTTTACGGGTTTTCTTTCAAAAGATGCAAAGATATTACTAAACTTGATCTTGTACTCACCCTTTTCTAAAAATTTCACTTTAAATCTTACCAAATTTCCTGATCTGACAGGCCTATCAAAAAATGAAAAACCTATATCAAAAGTTGAACCGGAATGATTTTTGAGAATTTTCACCTTATCATCCTTAATGGAATCTGTATTGAGTTCCTCAATTACACTCCTGCCACCCTCTATATTTCCACTAATTGAAAGTGTTGACACATCTGAACCCGAACTTATTCTAATTGAAAACATTGTAGAAGTATTCTCCTTAACTCTGATCCTACCGGGAGTTATACTTATAGAATTTTTCATCCGGGGTGCCATAGGGTTGATCTTCCTTCCGTTTTCAAGTTTATTTGAATTGTTTTTAGATGGATTCCCACTTTGGTTGTAGTTTGACCAGATCGTACTTCTGCTCTCTTTATCAGCGCTTACCACACGTATAAACCTCGGAGTTATAGAAAATATAATATCAGTTTGTCTTATTGTATCCTCAGAACTTCCGAACAATCTTCCGATAATAGGCAATTTTGAAAGGAAAGGAATACCTTTAATACTTCCTCTGGCTTCATCTCTAATGAAACCTCCGATAATACTGCTCTCACCTTCTCTTAACCTGATCACATTCTCCAATTCCCTCCGTCCGAGTACTGGAAATTGATCAACATAAGTGGTTATAAAATTATTAACCAGTTTCAGTTTAACAGTAACTTCACCTTTATGAATATAGGGGGTAAGCTTTATCTCAACACCAACATTCTTGTATTGATAGGTGGTAACCGGTGAACTTTCTATTCCTCCAGCTGCAATTGATTGTAAAGTTGTTTGTGGAATAGGGATCTCATCACCAACCATAAACTTAATCTCCTCTCCGTTTACTCCTCTCAGATTTGGTTTAGCCAGAATTTTACTATTGTCATCAGATCCCAGAAGATTCAAAGCGATCGTCGGCATAGTCAGGAAAAAATTTGAATTTTTCAGACTATTTACATTCAGACTGGTATCAACTCCACCACTCTCATTTTCCAACCCAACATTTAAAGTTGTCAGAGTTGTACCGAAATCTGCCCCGATCTTGTTTAATAAATTTCTGTTTATTTCAAGTATCTCAATATCAAATTCAACTTCACTCTTGGATATGTCTATCTTTCTGATAAACTTTTCAATATCCATAAGTACACTTCGATTTCCTTTAACAATTACGGCATTAAGGTTTAGATCTTCCTGAACCATGATCTGTTCATCCCTGAACAATGGAATAAGTATTTTTTTTGCATCTTCTGCCATGATGTTATCAAGAAAAAAAACCTTGACCCCTTTCAGATCAAATGCCCTTTTCTTAAAAGATGTATTGGGATAGATCAATACAGAAGATGAATCAATTACCCTGTGCTTTGTGTTAGATACCAGACAGAGCTGGTTTAATATCTCAAAAAAGCCGATCTTCTCTACTTCAAATGTATATGGGAAGTCTCTGAAATCTTTATCAAAAATAAAATTAACACCGTATGATTTCCCTATGGTTTTGAATATCTGCTTTATAGGAGTTGACCTGAGAGATATAGAATCGATCTCTTTCCCATCAATTTCAAGAGATACAGGTGGTGTAATATCTGAGACAAAAGGTTTTATGGGCTGTTCTTTATCTCCTCTTATATAAAGATCAAGTTCATTTTTTAATTCTCTGTTTCCCGGCAGAAGGTATAAAGCAATTTTATATTCGCTTATAGCTGACTCTTTATTGCCTTTTTCCTTCAAATCTCTGGCAAGTGACAGGTGATAATAATACCCGTAAAGTTCTGCTCTCTTCAAAAGGGTAATTAAAGAAGAATTCCCCGGATCTTTTTTAAGTGCTTTTTTATAGTATGATATTGCATCATCATATTTTCCGGAATTAACAAGTTCAATTCCCTTTTTTTTATATACAGAATTGAGCGAACACCCCATAAATATTATCAGAGGAATGATAAGCAAAATAAATCGTCCATAAAATTTTCCATTTTTAATTAGCATTTCTCTCTCCTTTCTTTAAAACAGAAACCTCAGAGGATTCAATTTCCAGCACAATCTTCTTCTCAAAGATTTTTTTTACTGAAATATTCCCCGGGAGCCTGTCCCCTTCTTTCGATATATAAAATTGCCCATTTAACTTAAGAAGCGCGAATATCCGGTTTCCCTTAACAAGAAATCCCTCATAAAATACTGAAGCGATAACTCTTGTTTCCTCTTTTTTGTTCTGCTTAATTAAATCGATCTTTCTAGTGTCGCTCTTCTTCAAAGCAAGGCTCCCCTTACTCAAATTGTTTGTTTTTTGAGGAGAAAATATATTTCTTTTGATTTCAAAACCTGACTTTCCATGTCTGGTGATCTTTGAGGATTTTATAAGTTCACTACTTAACATAACCGGGATCAGGATCATAAGAATTATTCCTGAAATTCTACTTGACAAGATATACCTCTATATTAAAATTACCCCTTATATCTGAGCCTGAACCGATCATTTTAACAGAGCGAAAATAGGCAATTTTGTTTATCTTTCCTATCTCATATATAAACTTTTTAAGATTTCCATAATTACCTGTAAGTTTCATTGATATCTTGACCTTTATATACTCATTTTTAAGTGCTTTCTTATATTCAATTCGAAAATCCGTTTTTGAAATTGAATTTCTACTTATTAATAGTTCAAGATTTTTCCTGAAATTGGAAAAATCTTCAAATCTTAAGACCATGAGATCTTTAAATCCAGCATACTCTTTTTCAACATTTTCCCAATCTTTCATGTTATTTTTAAGTGCACTGAATTTTTTTTCTGAAATCTCATGCAATTGTTTCTCTTCCGTCAGGTCTTTAAGTGATGTTGTTTTTACAGAAGAATAGATAAATGATATTAAAAACAAAACCAATGATATGGCTAAAAGCAGCAATATCAAATTTGATATAATTACTTCCTTTTTCATTTTTTTATAGTAACCTTTAATTTCGATCTGTAAATTCCGTCTTTTTCACTTTCAGCTGCAATTACGAGATTATTATCAATAAGCTTCCCATATAATTCGTATAGCTTTTCGATTGAATATGAACTGACTGAGAAGATTATTTCGCCCCTCTTACTTGAATCTATAAAGATTTCATTCAACTGAACCA
>DBOL01000106.1:46613-49288 GCA_002299555.1 Candidatus Aminicenantes bacterium UBA647 | reverse complement strand
ATGAATGTTCACAAATCTGACTTGAAAAAATAATTTTACCTCTGTATTATTCAGATTGAAGCGACTAAACACTTACATTTATTTGTATTGCTGTAGGGGGAGTTAATGCATTTAAGAAAATTTTGTATATTTCTATTGGTTACATTTCTTCTGTCACTCAGTCCCGGTTTAAGTGCTGAGCCAATTAGTTCGCCAGGATTTAAATCACTATCACTGGGAATCGGAATATTCGGAATAGAGACAAATTTCTCATCTGCTGTTGGAAGACACGTTTTAACATTCAGATTTTCAAGTCACGGAGCTCTTGATGACCATAGCGTGACAGAAATAGGTGTTTTATATGAATTACCTTTAAAATGGAGCCGCTATATATATTTCTCGATAGGCGCTGGTGTTGGATATATCTGGGGAACATTCAGTCAAGCAGGCAGAGAGAAAAAAAAATTTAATATACCTATCGGGATAAAATTTATATTTCGATTATCCAGGGGTTTCGGTATTGGTTTATTTGCCTCTCAGAGTTACGCATCCGGAGAAGGAGGCTTCCCCCTTATTGGAATTTGCATCAATATAGGCAGATAAAAACAACCCCTGATAAAAATGCAATCAAAAGGGAAACACTTTCAGTAGTCACAATATGGTTTTTATATCAAAAGAGCAATAATCTGCAATACAAATAATTTCATTATTTGTATTATCCAAGATAGAGATTTTAATAAATAATAAGGAAATAGAAATGAATTTGAAAAAAATTGTTTTATCACTCATTTTAGTCTTTTTAAGCCTAAGTCTTTATTCCCAGACTGTGAATGAAGCAACTAAAAAGGGAGATTTAAGTGAAGTGAAATCATTGGTAAAAGCAGAAGTACATATTACCTATGTTGGAAATTCAGGATTTTTGATCAATATTGGAGATAAAAAAATCCTTATCGATGCTTTGTTTAAAGGCTTTAAAGGAAATTACAATTTACCGCAAAAAATTCAGGATAAGCTTACACTAGTTCAAGCTCCTTTTGATGATGTGGATTTAATATTGGTTACTCATGCTCATGGTGATCATGTTGATCCAGATATGGTGCGACAACATTTGCAAAACAATCCAAAAGCAATTTTTGTATCTACACAACAAATGGTTAATGCGCTAAATGGATTTACGGATCGTTGTATTGCATTTAACCCCACGAAAGAAAAATCAGAGAGCAAAGTAATAAATGACATCAGTATAGAAACGTTTTATCTTCCTCATGGCCCAAATTCAAAAATAATAAATATAGGTTTTCTTGTTTCAGTAAATGGAGTCACTTTTTTTCAATCAGGTGATGCTGATTTTGAACAGTTTACCTTTGATCAATTTCGATCCCTTCGGTTGCCAGAAAGAAAAATTGATCTTTTATTTATTCAACATTATTACCTTAGAGGGGACTCCTTGAATGATAGGTTTGTGAAAGATGCAATAGGTGGTAAGTACATTATTCCAATTCATTACCAGTTTACGACTCCTTCATTTGATAGCGCTATCATATTACAAAATTACCCTGATGCAATAATCTTCAAAGAGGAATTACAATCCTGGCGTATGCCTGTTAAAAAAGACAAAGTCCCTAATCTTAAAGGAGGTTGATTATGAGTAAATATGTATTAATTATTATTTTTATCCTATCCATCTGTTCTGCAATTTTTTCAGAAACAGTGATGCCCTGGAATGAGTTTGACAATAAGGTTGATCAACTCATTGAGTCAGAGAAAAACATCGAGGCTATAAAGTTACTAAAGGAAAGCATTAAAATTTACCCCAAAAATGAGTTTGAGATATATCAAAGCATAAGCATTCTATACAAAAGAGTGGGAGAAATCAAAACTTCGATTGATATGATGACTGAAGCGAATAACAAAGGGTATTATTTCTGGTTCATGCCAAGAGAGAGGGCTTATAATAATTTCAGAAGAGAAGAGTGGTTCAAAAAAGCCTTGAGTGCAAATAATGCACTAAGGGATAAAGTTCAAAAATCAACTAAGCCTGTGTATAAAATAGTGCTTCCAAAAGGATATAATGTTAAAAAAAAGTATCCCTTAATATTTATTATGCATGGAGGCAATCAGAGTATTGAATTAGCTCAAGGTAGATGGAAATCTGATAATCTCTATACAGAAAAGATTGTTGCCTTCGTACAATCAGGCTGGACGGTTGGGACCAATATGTACAGGTGGAATTTATCTGGATTTGACTATTTTCATGAGGGAACTGCTATTGATGAAGTAAAAGCATTATATAAAGAAATTTTAGCAAAATATCCTGTAAATATCGAAAAAATTGTACTGGTAGGATTTTCACAAGGTGCTTCACTTGCTATGAATATGACCATCTATAACGACATTAAATGTCTTGGTGTTTTAGCAGGCTGTCCATTTAATGATGATATTGATGAGAAACATTCTTTGAATTTAAAAAAACGTAATATCCGGTTTTTTGTATTTACAGGGGACAAAGACCGGCGATTTGAAAAAACTGTAAAAAACATGGATATATTAAAAAAATCAGGTGTAAAGGTGATTTTTAAAATTAACAAAGATATGGGGCATCAGTTTTCTCCTGATATCGAAAATGATATAAAAAAAGCACTGAAGTTAATACTTGAAAAATAAATAGTAAAGTAATCCTCCGTCTGACCTGCCCC
>DBOL01000106.1:0-46238 GCA_002299555.1 Candidatus Aminicenantes bacterium UBA647 | reverse complement strand
GGATCAGGACTGTTGCATCCTGCAGAAGACTCCTCGATCCTCAAGGTATTTTTCAACGTTTTCCCGGCACTTGTCGACACGGCCCACGAATTCGGGAGGACTGATCCCCTTTTGTGAATAATCTCCGTCAAGCACCAGTCGGGCGACCGCATTACAGGTATATCCCGTAGTTCTGGCCATGGAGAGGGTTCCTGTCTCAGGATCGTATTCATCGTACATGTCGTAGGTGTAGGTTGTCGGCTTTCCGTCCTCTTCACCGGAGATCACCAGCCTCATAACTGTGAGGTCGGCCTCACCCGGTCCGTACAGCCAGTGTGGAGAAAGCAGTGATGCGGTCACATCTATCGGGCGTACTGAAACCCCATTTACCTGGATGGGGGTCATGTTAAGGAATCCTGTCTCACGGAAGGTTCGCATCATCTCTAAGTGTCCGGGATAACGCAGGGTCTTCTCGAACATATATGGGATATCCATTGTACTGATAAGTGTTCTGAGTCCGTCAGAATTGAGGCACGCCAGAGTACCGACCTTATCAAAATCGATGGTCCTGGTTTCGGATAGCATTGGTTCAACAATCACTTTGCCATCTTCTATCCTCCTGCCGGATGCCTCATATTCCTCCAGAACCTCAAGGACAGGAAAAGGCGACTTGTACTCTAAAAGTACATTCTTTAACTTCGGGATGCCGCCAATGTAGCACTCATAGCGGGAAACCTTCATCTTACGCACATGATCGCCGAGAATGATGTTGGACAACCCCGGTACCACGCCGCAGTCCACCACAGCGGTGACTCCCATTTCCTTTGCCAGGTCGTCCAGTCCAAATGGATCCTCCGGGAAGTATGAGATGTCCACGATGTTTTTCCCTGCTCGAATGACCGATTCGAGCATCGTATATCCAATGGAATAGGGCACTGATCCGATGACGAGGTCCGCGCCTTCGACGGCTCGCGTGACCCCTTCCTTAGTGGAGAGATCCTCTACCATTACCTGTATTGGATGTTCGCGGGTCAGGTCCTCCAGGTTCTCCCTGTTGAAGTCAACAGAGATGACCTCAAGGCCGGGATCCCTGCACAGATCGATGGCCATGTGTTTTCCCACTGCCCCGCAGCCCAGGACTACTATTTTACTCATATTCTCCTCCCTTTCTTTCCGGAACGCATTAACAATATGTACACCGGCCATGATATAGCAACCATGATCACAGCGTATATGGCTGTATCGATTTCTGTAACTGCCTGGAAGAGGGCGAGAACTATCCAACCGAGAAGACATATAAATGTGCTCCAGGGGTGCCCCCAGGCACGGTACGGACGGTCAGCATCCGGTTGGCGTGAACGGAGGATAATGATTCCCGCGATCAGCAATACATATAAAAACATGTAAAAAAATACGCAAAGGTGGAGCAGAAATTTGAATCCGCCGATCATGATCAGGCCGACCGATAGTCCCCAGGACAACAGCACTGCAAAGATCGGATTGCCACCTTTTGAGATTTTTTCTGCACGTTTGATGGCAAGGCCGTCGACGGCCAGTGCCTGGAGAATTCGGGGAGTACTCATGTACAGCAGGTTCTGGTGGGCCAGTAACATTATTATAGCTGTAATCAGCACAACGGTTGATGCCAGGGGGGAGACTATAATCTCAAGAGCGTGGGCCAATGCCAGTTCATTTCCTGCCAGGCTGGAAAGCGGCACCTTCCAGGCTAATGCTGCAACTAAAAATATATAGAGTAGAATTACGATAACTACCCCCTTGATACAGGCACGCGCTACAGCTCCACTTCCGCCTTTGATCTCTCCGGTGAAATAGGTGGCGAAGATCCAGCCGTCGTAGGTATAAATGACGGATGCGATCACTAGGCTCCAGGTACCAATTCCCTTTGTTGTAAGGGGAACGGATACCGAGGTACTGCTCTCCACCGTCCCGCCGAATAATAGTGCCAGCGCGAAACCAAGCACGATCAATGCCATGATTGCAGCAGCGATCTCCTGGATTTTTGCACCCAGAGCAATGCTCCGTAATTGCAGGGCGGCGAACAACGTAGACACAATAATCGCCAGTGGTGTTTGCCATTGAGCTGTTGCAGGGATCAAGATGGTGGCAAATTCAGTGACAACCACTGCCTTCAATGCGATATCACCTGCAAAACTTAGCCAGTCAGCCCAGCCCATGACAAAACCGGGGAACGGTCCGTAGGCACGTCTCATTAAGACATAGGTTCCCCCTGATCGAGATGTCATTCCCACAAGTTCCGCTGCCACTAAAGTGCTCAATAAAATAAAAAGGCCTCCCACTACCCATAGAAGAACAAATATCAGAGGATCCTGAATAACCATTGCAACTTCCCCCGGAGTACGTAATATTCCCAGGCCGATAATACCACCGACGGTGACAGCCAATGTGAACCCGCTGCTCAGCATACGTTTGGGGTGGTGTTGTGTGTCTTCAGTTTTTATTTTTGAATTCATTTTCCCGAGTTTAAATCTCCTTGTTTTTGTGTTTTTTCAAGTTCAATTTCGATCTCGTCTGATAGAAGCTGCAGCTCATTATATAATTAATATAGATATAGGAATCATATGTTAATCAATAAATGAATTTATCGCAATAGATCCGCAGTTCGTTTGACTATGACAACAGGCTTCATTAACATCTTAACGGAGTTACAAACTGACAATCAAAATTATAGTAATGGAGATGCCATATGTTTTCCTTTAAAAAGATCATATTGTTATCAATTTTAATTATTTTATTATTTTCTGGAACAGTTTTTGCCCAGAAGACAATTTTATTAAAAGAGAACCTGATCCGGGAGATCATTGCAGAAGTCTCAGGTGTATTGCAGCTCAAAAATATAATGCAGCTGGGACCATTCGAGATGAACAGGCCTGAGAGTGAATATCTGAATAATTACCGCGAAACAGATTTCATGTTGAATATCCTCAAGCAATATGGTTTTTCGGATGTTCATGTTGAGAAATTTGATGCCCCTCCGCAATGGGATGCAGTGAAAGCCAGATTAACGGTTTTCGGTCCCCTCAAAGAAATAATTGCGGATCATGACCGGGTTGCAGCTTCACTGGCCAGGGGCTCAATAAGCGGGAATGTAAAGACAGATCTTGTATATGTACCAAACGGTACTGATAAAAAAAGTTATAAAAAGTTCAAAGTAAAAGGTAAGATAGTAATTTCAGAAGGTAATATAAGTTCAATCTTCAATGCTGCGGTAAAAAATAACGGCGCAGCAGGTGTAGTTTCGTATGAAGTCAGATATCCTCACAAATATCCTCATATGCTTGTCTGGAGCAGTGTTAAACCTGACAAAAAAAAACCGAGGGGTTTCGGGTTTCAGATCAGTTACTCCAAAGGTAGGGAGTTAATAACCAGGCTGAAGAAAGGTATAAAAGTCACAGTTTTTGCTGATGTGAAAACGAAATATTATCCCCATAAACATGAAGTTGTAACAGCCCTTATTCCCGGAACAGACAGGGAGGCTCAGGAATTGCTGCTGATTGCCCATCTGTATGAAGGCGTTGCGAAACAGGGGGCAAATGACAATTACAGCGGTGTAGCGTGTACTCTCGAGACGGGAAGAGTGATCCTGAAGCTTATAAAAGAGGGTGTAATAAAACAGCCCAGAAGGAGTATCCGGTTTTTGTGGCCTCCCGAAATGACCGGATCAAGAGCATATATAAAAAAACATCCCGAAAAGATGGGACAGATATTTGCAGGCATCAATATAGATCAGGTAGGTGAAAATATGGTCAGGACCAGATCAATTTTTTATGTCTCAAGGTCGGCATGGGCAATACCCAGCTTTTTTAATGATGTAGTCCAGGATTTTGCAGAGCTTACCCGTGAAATGAACAATGATGATTCAACTGATTATTATGGAAGGCTTGCTCTTCAGATAACAAGTCCTTTAGGCAGTCAGCTTCCCTTCCTGTTAAAGATGTATGGTTTTGATTCTAACAGTGACCATGTGGAATTCAGTAACGGCAATGTGAAAATTCCGATGCTCTTTTTTCTCTGCTGGCCTGATGATTTTTATCATAGCAATATGGATACTCCCGATAAATCTGACCCCACTCAGTTGAAGCGTGTTGCCTTCATTGCCACGGCTTCAGTCATAGCGGCCACAAGTGCAGATCCGGAAGATGCCATCACTTTTGCAGCCCTGTCAGCCGGGAAAGGCCGCAGAAGAATAGCAGACAAGTTCGAGCATTCCATAAAATTGATGCAGATTGCCAAGGCTGCTGACCTTTATACGGCATACAAAAAAGCTGCAATAACAATTGAACAGTCATACAAATATGAAATTGCGAATTTAAATACTATTAAAATAATTGCTGAGGAAAACAAAAATGCGATCAGCAGTATAAAAAATCAGGCAGCCAATTTTAATTTTGAAATGAAAGCTTCATTAAGGTCACTCAACGGAATGTATAAATTATTATGCAGACAGTATGATGTTAAATCCATCCAGCTGGTGTTAACCCCGAAAGAGAAAG
The DNA here is from genome assembly GCA_002299555.1 of Candidatus Aminicenantes bacterium UBA647. GTDB lineage: Bacteria > Acidobacteriota > Aminicenantia > UBA2199 > UBA2199 > UBA647. The sequence goes on along the minus strand of DBOL01000106.1, from coordinate 41,727 downwards.
AGATGAGCAGACTGATCCCGGTAAAAAAAGCAAAAGGAATGATTGCTCAGATGGCTGTAAAGATGAAATCCGGGCTTCCTGAATCACATGATGTTAATAAGTATTATCATGCGGCTTGGGAGCTGGCTAATTATATTGACGGAGAGAAAACCATGCTGGAAATAGCACATGCGGTTCTTGCTGAATTCGGCGGCCCTATGCCGGAGAAATCTGCTGAATTTTTCTACGGTCTTGAGGAAAATGGTGTAATAGAGCTGATAAAGAAATAACATATTATTATTAGCATTCTTACTGATATAACAAGACTATTCAGTGATGGCCAAGACAAAGGATCCATATTTCGTAATCAAAGGGGATCCGGGTTGACTTTCAGACCGGGTTATTTCATTATTATCATCAATGAATCGGACTGTTATCATTTTAACTTTATTGTTCTTCCTTGCCGGGTGTGGTTCATCCGATAAAAGGTCTGACGTCGAAGTTGCAATTTATATTGCTGTAGATGCTGTTTTCGAAAAAGATATTAATAAGTTTATGAAAATAGTTTCTGAAGATTATTATGATAACGGGGAAAGGACAAAAACTGATATCAGAGAAAAAGTGGAGATCTACCTGAACCGGTTCCGTGGTATCTCTGTGAACATTCTTAATATAAAAACCGTAAAGAAAGATAATGAAAATGCTGAGGTTGTTATGGAAGTCAATTTTTCAAGCGGCATAGGGAAAATGTTATCAAAAATTGTCAGATCATATGGTGAGACCTACCGCTTTAATATAAAGATGGTTAGAAAAAGAGATAAATGGGAAGTTATAGATGCCCGATGGGAATGGGTGTCAATTGACGAACTATATCCTGAGTCGTTAAAAGTTTTAAGGGAATTATTCCCGAATACATTTTAAATAAATTTTATTTAAGGAGAAGACACTATGAAAAAAGGGATAAACAGAAGAAATTTTATTAAGAATTCAACTCTGGGAATACTGGGTGGGACTCTTGCCAATAAAGGGCTTATCGGTGCAGAAGAGAAAGTAAAAGAGGATATAAAAGAAGATCCGGTTATTAAGGATTACAGACTCCTTGGAAGGACAGGATTCCGTACTTCCGATATAAGCCTGGGATATTCAGGTAACGCTCAGGTGATCAGGAAAGCACTGGAATCGGGTGTTAATTATATCGACACAGCAGAGAGTTATAAAAATCAGAAAGTTGTCGGGGAAGCAATAAAAGGAACGGACAGGAAGAAGACATTTATCACTTCTAAACTGGAGATAAAAAAAGATAAAAGTGAAGCCGGTTTTATTAAGAGATTCAATCAATGTATTAAAGAACTGGATACTGACTATATTGATTGCATGATGATCCATAGTGCAGAGGATATCGAAACGCTGAAAACTCCGGGATTCCATTCAGCTATGGATCAGATGAAAAAGGAGGGGAAACTTAAATATGTTGGAGTTTCAAATCATGGCTCGAACTGGTTTAAAGCGCCAAAAGTGGCAATGGCAACAATCCTTAATGAGGCAGTTAAGGATGGTAGATTTGATGTATTCCTCATGGCCTATAATTTCATTCAGGAAGATCTGGGGGCTGAAGTAATAAAAAACTGTACTAAAGAAAATATTGGAGTGACATTAATGAAAGTTAATCCTGTCGGTAGTTATTACAAGATCAGGGACACAATAAAAAAACTTGAATCTAAAAAGAAAAAAGTTGATCCTTTGTATAGAGAGGGGATAGTAAGATTCAAGAAAAAAGCTGAATCAGCTGAAGAATTTATAGAAAAATATGATCTGAAGAACCCGAAAGAGATAAAAAATGCAGCAATTAAATATGTCCTGGCAAATAAAGGAGTGAGTGCTGTTGCCTGTTCAATGAGAAATTTTGATCACATTGAGGAGTTTTTAAGCCTGTCAGGTAAAGTTCTTACTGAGCCGGAAAGAAAACAATTGTCATATTACAGGGAAGGACCGGGTCAGCTTTATTGCAGGCACGGTTGTAATGAATGTGAGTCTTCATGCCCAAGCGAATTGAAGATCAGTGATATGATGAGGTATAACCACTATTTTGATGCCCATAACAGGGAAAAATATGCAATAAAAAAATATATGGCTTTGAACGGTAAAGATGCAGGGTTATGTGTAGATTGTGAAGGATATTGTGAAAGTTCATGCTCGTATGATCTACCTGTTCAGGGTTTGTTGTCAATGGTACATAATAATCTTTCTCTTGGTTAATATTTAGAATAATTGGAAAGATCTCTACTTGAATAAGGGGTGCGGAAAATGAAATATGGAGTTTATATTGCCGGTGGAGGACAGGATGCGGGTAAGACCACGATATCACTGGGACTTGTATCATATTTTAAGAAAATGTTTCCGGACGATGTTGCATTTATAAAACCGCTTGGTCAAAAATCAACAATTGTGGATGGAACTTCTGTAGGGCAGGATTCTTACCTTCTTGATAATGCGATGGAACTGGGAATTCCGGTAAAGTATACTTCTCCGTTCTCAACATCTTCCGGTGCGGCTGAAAAATTCATTAAGACGGGAGAGCCCTCAGATCTTAAAAAAAATATCCGTAGATCATACAAATATCTCAATTCGAAATATAAAGTGGTAGTAGTGGAAGGGACCGGACATCCGGGAGTGGGATCTGTTTTTAATCTTTCCAACGCTGACGTTGCTTCGATGCTTGGTGTCCCTGTCATTCTAGTATTAAACGGAGGAATAGGGTCAACTATAGATAGATTCAGCCTTTGTATAGAACCATTCCGGAATAAAAAAGTTAAACTTCTTGGTGTTATCATTAACAAGATCCTTCCGGAAAAAGAGGAAAAGGTTAAATCAGTCCTGTCAGAATGGTTTGATTCTATTGGTGTACCTGTTCTTGGTTATGTACCTTATATGAACACATTATCATCACCCTCACTCGGAGTGTTAAGCAGGGAAATGGGAGCGGAAACATTATACTTGAATGAAGAACTCAATATGAAGAGTGTTACAGGCTTTAACTCAGCATTTGGAAATACTGAAGAGATACTCAAGATGATCGCTGATGAGCCAAACAGGGCTCTGGTCGTAAGTGCCGGCAGGCTTGATGTGATCGAATCAGTATTGGCAAGAAAACTCTCAGGTGTTTTTTCTGACGGGCCAAGTGCAATGATCCTTTGCGGGAAAAATGAAGTTGATAAATGGATAATAGAGGCATGTAAAAGGGCCGGACTTCCCTTATTCTGCAGCAATGCTCCTTTTGAAAGAACTGTAAAGAAGATACATCATAAGATTTTCAAGGTGGAACCCGGTGAATCTAAAAAGATCGAAAATATTATTGAACTAATTGGTTCCAATGTCGATATGGATATGATCGAAGGTTTATTAAAAGATCCTGATAAAAATGAAGAGGGTGATGAAGGCAGCTTAATAGGGAAGGTTCTATTTGCTCCATTTAGAATTATCGAAAAACTTCTGAAAAGAAAATAGAAAGGGGAAGATATGAGACGATCTTTTATTGTTCTTAGCCTTGGATTATCAATAATTATCAATCTTTCCAATACTGGGGGATAAATGAAGGTGTAGCCATGTATCCGGAGCCGTTCTCTGAAAGCAGGACATTTCCTTCCTCATTAGCCGTAAGGTTCGGTTTTTCAGGCTGGAGTATTACTACGGGGTGGTACAGGTCAGCTCTTCCACTTGATGTTACATCCGATGCTGGCCTTCTGAACAGGATCGACCGGATCTCCTATTAAAATATTATCAAGGGCATCTCTGATGTTTTTACCGGTAACAGGTATATTATTCCCAGGCCTGGAATTATCCATCTGTCCTCTGTATTTGAGATTGAGTTCACCATCAAATATAAAGAAATCTGGAGTACAGGCAGCACTATAGGCATGAGCAATGTCCTGGCTGGAATCGTAAAGATAGGGAAAAGAGAATCTGTATTGTTCAGCAAACTTTTTCATATTTTCAGGCGAATCCTGCGGATGAGAAATAACATCATTTGAACTTATCGCAATAAAAGATATCCCCTTTTCCTTATAATTAACAGGAATGGAAACAAGTTCTTCAATAACGTGGATAACATATGGACAATGATTACAAATAAACATTAATATTGTAGCTTTTGTCCCATGCAGATCTTTCAGTGAATAAGTATTCCCCGAAATAGTATCAGGGAGTGAAAAATCGGGAGCCCTGGTCCCTAATGGTATCATTTTTGATAGTGTTTCAGCCATTTAATTCACTTTATGTTGCGCTTACAACATTCTTTTTATCATTTAACAGGAATGAGAGAGCAAATAAGATCAATCCTATTATTGCAACAGTACCGCCAAGCTTTGAAGCCGGGGCAAATAGTGAGTTAAGAAATATCTCGGTAAGATTTCCAACCTTCAGTATTACCAGCTCTTCAAAACGGGATGATACACTATGGGCAAACTCATATCTGAAACCGAATTCAGATATTGGGATAATATTTTCAAGTAGGGATGCAAGTCCATAGGCAAGAAGTCCGCCTGTCATAGTAGCAACTCCTGACCATCTGAAAAAACTTGCTTTCGAAGTTGCCGCAATAAGAGCTCCAAGGAAAATAAATAGTGCAGGAAAAATGAACAAAGTATAAGTGACAGCGCTGATGGTTTTTGTAAAATTCCATCCTCTTGGAAGTTCGATCCATTCATCAAGTATCTCAACATTTTCCGGCATCTCTTCCACTGCTCTTAACTGGAACATTTTTATAAGATCATCGGTTATCTCCATCCCTGCAGGCCTGCAGGAAGGGAATTCATCAAGGTCAAATCCATCAGACCAGTCATTTATGAATGCAATTCTCTTCCATTGTTCGATATCCGTATTGTCACACTCAGGTAAATTCTTAATAACCGACTTAAGATAGGTTGTTATAGAATCATGAAGGATGGCGTTTTTCAAAGGTTGCATATTTAATAATATCGGGTCCAGGCCTCTTTCTCCTCTCAGGACTTCTCCGAATTGCCTGATCGATTCTGAAAGTTCTTCCCTTAACCATTCGAAGATCCCTGATTCCTCCATTACTTTTCCGGGAGTCATCTGAACTTTTTTCATTGATTCAATAATAATTTTTGTTTTTTCATCTTCTATATTTTCGTCAGTTTCCAGGGCAGTATACAATTCATCAATAGTTGAGGGAAGTTCAGCGATTATTTCTCTGGGAAGATCTGTCATTATTTCAGGTGTTACTACAGAATTTGTTACTCCAACTGCAATTATAATTCCAAACAGGACCGGGATCCCGATCAATGCTATAACTAAAAATCCGATCACTTTTCTTAAAGGGCTCATGTAATTCCTCCTATCCTAAATATATATACGGTGCCTTGTAATATAAGGTTCCTTATATTTTATTTTTTTTTACCTGCCTCATCTGAATATCTTGTTGTTGATCCTTATGGTTTTTGCATATACCAGTTCACATGATCTGTCACCACTATCTTTGCGTGACGTACTACTTCCCCAGAACACTTTTTTCTTTCCCAATGATCCAGACACTTTAACCAGAAAACCCTTGACCTCAACTATATCATTTCGTTTGATCTCTTTTAGTGCAAGAGAAAGATTATATGTTGATGGTATTATATGGTTGTTCGAAGAGTGGGTTATTATATAGTTGTTGTCCAGTGGAAATTCAGGACTAAACTTGTAGTAATACCATCTGTTTCTCTGTTTGTATGATATGAACTTGTCCATACTTTTATCAGATAGTTTGCCCCATACCAGAGCAAGGTCAACTTGTGATAGAGACGCAGTCCATTTCCCGGAATAAGATCTTTTGGAAACAACTCTTGCTGAAATTGAATATTCTGCAACGGGAGTAATAATGAACTTTCCATAATCATTGGAAATTACGATCGGTTCAATTTGGTCAGTCAATTCCTGAATTGGTTCATTATTTACTGAAGGTTTCCCTGTAGTATTCCCGCTTACAATTGCTTTATCACAGGATATCAAAATAATTAACAAAAATGAAAAAAATAGGGCTATGATCTTTTTCATACATTTATTATAGATCAGAAGACATTGAAAATCACTTCATATTAAAGAGGCACAGATATTTACTGACCCTCATTTCATTCAGATCTTAATGGCTGTAATCTTTACATAGAGAAAAAATCCTGAAAAGACATAAATTTCATATATACGACTTTTACGGTATACTATAAGTAGGAGTATGTAAATATGAAAACCGGGAATGATCTGGATGGATCTGAGAGCTAAGACTGCATTATTAACGGCATGTCTGTTCTGGGCCGCATCCTTTATTGCTACAAAGATAGCATTGTCTTCTGTCCCACCGATAACGGTTGTATCTTTAAGATTAATCGTTTCAGCAATATGCTTTATTGTATGGATGTACCTTCGAGGAGAAAAATTTGATCTTTTCTCCAGATCAAATATCTTCCAATTAATTCTTTTGAGCATCTTTGGGACAGGACTCCATTATGGCATTCAGACCATCGGTTTGCAGTATACTTCAGCATCTAAAGGTGGAATATATTCAGTGACAGCTCCAATCACCATAATCATTATTGCTGCTGTTTTTCTTAAAGAGAGAATAACCCTTCGTAAATTGCTGGGAGTGATCATAGCCCTCCTTGGAGTTATAATTGTAATGGGATTTGATGTGCTTCTGGAATTCAACCTGAAAGGAAATTTACTCGGAGATATGTTAGTACTTATAAGTATTGTAATGTGGGGGATCTTTACTGTGTTGGGAAAAAGCATTACCTCAAAAATATCCGCATTAAAAATGACTGCAGCAATAACAATCATGGGTGCAATATATATGATCCCGGCTGGAATTCTGGAAATGAGATCAAGATCCTTCTCCCTTAGTTCAATTAGTAGTGACGCATGGCTTTCTATCCTTTTTCTCGGTATCACATGCTCATTCCTTGCAACTCTATTATATGTTTATGCCCTGACTTTAAGCGAGTCACAAAAAGTCGGTGTATACCTTTATACAGTTCCGCCCATGACACAATTAATTGCCTTTCTGGTACTGGATGAAACTATTGCGATATCACTTCTTATCGGTTCTGTTATTGTGATTTCAGGGTTATATCTAACAGAGAAGGGATAAGATCACTTTTTTAATTCCTTAAATTTGATTGATCGTCGTATTAATAGTATTTATAGTCCGTCATTGGAGAAAAAATGAATTTTAAAAGATCAATAACTATTTTATCGGTACTTATATTTTTAATCGTATTTGTAAATATTTCATCAGTTCTTTTGTTTTCTCTTGACCCTCCGACAAAAGAGCAGATCGAAAAATACAAAAGTGATGGAACACTTCAATCGAGGATCAAACAGGCAAGATCTTATGGGAATCATAAGATCTCACCATTATTAATTCAAAGATTGAAAGAGAAATTGATTAATTACATCAGTATTCCTGATGACAATATAATGTCTCCTCCACCGGAATGGGAAGGGATGCCTACAATTGGTAATGTCAGAGTCCCCGTCCTTCTTATATCTTTCCAAGATTTGCCAGCTGCTAATTCTGCTGTAAAAATTGAAAATAAAATATTCGGAAAAGGGAGTTCATCAGAATTCCCATTAGAGAGTTTGACTGAATTTTATTCAAGGTCTTCATACGGAAAATTAAAGATCACGGGAAATGTACTGGGGTGGTATAAATATCAGGGTCTCAGAGAAGATATCAAGGATGACTATACAGGTCGTGAGGATCTGATAATGGAGGCGTTGTCATATTATGACTCTAAAGGCCATGACTTTTCACAATACGACAATAATAATGATGGGGATATAGATTACCTTGTGGTGATATGGAGTGGGAAACATGGAGAGTGGTCATCATTCTGGTGGGCCTATCAAACTTCTTTTTACAATAGTAGTTTCAAAATTGATGGGAAATCACTGTCTCTCTATTCATGGCAATGGGAGTCTTACCGTTACCCTGAAGACGAATTCTCGGTTTCAACCCTTATACATGAGACAGGGCATGCTCTTGGCCTTCCTGACCTTTATGATTACCAGGAAGGGAAAGGACCGGACGGGGGAGTAGGAGGGATGGATATCATGGATGCTATATGGGGAGACCATAATTGTTTTCACAAATTCATGTTAGATTGGCTTGATCCTGTACGTCTTGCTTCAGGATCGGCAGAGTATTCCTTTGCGCCTACTAACATTAATGGTGAATCCTTATTGATTATGCCTGATGTTTCAAATGGATCACTATTTAGTGAGTTTTTTATGATCGAAAACAGGTCAAGGGTTGGGAATGACATTGAGATCCCATCTGATGGATTGATTATCTGGCATATTGATTCGACACTTGACCGGACAGGAAATGGATTTGAAAATGATAACTCAACGTCAATTCACAAATATGTCAGACTAATGGAAGCGGACGGGCTTGAAGAGATTGAACAGAATTTAGATGCGGATGAGGGAGATTTTTTTACTGATAGTGATGTCTTCGGGATCGCAACTCTACCTGATAGTATTAGTTATTCAGGTGATAATACCGGAGTTAGTATAAAGGGAATTTTCAAAACGGATGATAGAATATTTTTTAAGGCACTGATAGATGTTCCGGTTGAGATCGATCTGACAGGGGAAAGGATGCAGGAAAAAGCCTGGATCGTGGTATCAGACTATGGAGATTTTACTGTTTCATTTCAAAAGAATAGGGAAATAGATCTGAAAGAATTCAGGATCATGAGAAAATATGGAAGACTTGATTATGAAGATCTGATCCAGATCGATATTAATAAAATTTCGGGAAGTAGTTTTTCATTTAAAGATCCTTCACTCGAAGAAAAAGCTGTCTACAGGTATAAAGTGATCGCTATAGATTCTTCCGGAAATGCGATCGGGATCTCGCGTGAAGTAGAGATCTGATCAGAGAAAAACTTTTTGCATAAATACATTCTGCATAAAAAACAGCATTATAAAAGTTATTACACCGGATATGAAAGGTGTTAGAACCCATCCCACTCCGATCTTCCCGATAACACCAAAATTAAGATTTTTCACACCTTTTGCTATAGCAATACCGAGAATTGCTCCTACAACTGCCTGAGAACTCGATACCGGAACTAGAGGAAATGAGGGGAGCCCATACGAAATCAGGAATGCTTTTAATCCTTCAGATGCAAAAATAAAAAGTACCAGAGAACTGGAGAGAACTACAATAAATGCATCAAGGGGAGATAGCCTGAATATATCTGCTCCTACAGTGGTCATAACCTTTCTTGAGTAAGTAAAAACACCCAGAGAAATTGCAACCGCCCCCAAAAAGAAAAGTATACTCATATTTGAAAAGGTGAAACCGGCTATGTTAATACTTTTGAAAGGGGAGACAGGGACAAATACCCCCATTACATTTGCTATATTATTTGCACCAAGACTATAAGAACCGAAAGCTCCGACAAAAATAAGTCCGATACGTGTATATTGGTCAATCCTTATCATGTGGATCTTTGACCTTCTGATATTTGTTATTAAAAATTTATAAAGGATAAAACCAAAAATTGCTGCAAGAATCGGGCACAATACCCAAGTATAAACAATTTTTGTAAGAGTGGATATGTCTGTTTTTAATCCCGAAAAAAAATTCCAGCCAATGATCGCTCCGACTATTGCCTGAGAGGTTGAGACAGGGAGTTTTAACCTGGTCATTAAAAACACAGTTAAGCCTGCTGCGAGAGCAACGGTGAAGGAACCGGCTATCGCATTAACTGATCCAAGTTTTCCCAGAGTGTTGGATGCACCTGCTCCTCCAATTACTGCACCAATAATTACAAATATCGAGCAGATGATAGCTGCCCATTTGAATTTCAACATTTTGGTAGTTACTGCAGTACCAAAAACATTAGCAGCATCATTTGCACCCAGAGACCATCCAAGGAATAAACCACTTGAAAGAAAGATAAGGATAGTATCCATTACTGTATCAGAATGACCTTTTTATAACATAAACAGACAGTCTGTCACACACTGCCTCTGCCTCATCGGAGACCCTTGCCAGCCTTTCAACAAAATATCTCAATTGAACCTTCCAACTGAGAGTTGTTATTATTTCCAAGTTAAATGCTTTCCTCTTAAGTTCTTCTTCTACTTTATCCGCTTCATGCTCATAATAGTGAACTTTATTTATATGATCATTCACAATTGAGATCTCCCTGAAAAAAGCTCTTGAAGCAAGAACCATCTCATCAACCGTATTTACTGATAATTGAGCTAATTCTTTAAATTCTTCCTTAAGCAAATCCGGGATCTCCGGTTTTTCTATATCAAACTGGAGCAGAGCTTTTTTTATTGAATCTACAACATTGTCAGTTGTTTCCAGAAGACCAAGGACATCACCTCTCGATTCAGGAATAAGCATATGAGAGTATAATTTGTACTTTATTTCTCTCCTCTTGGAGTCAGTATCACTCTCAAGTTTTCTTATATCTTTCAGGTCTGATTGGAATCGTTCTATCTTTCCATCAAGATAATTGTTTAACCCTGCACGAAATACAAGAGCTGATCTGGAAATGTTATCCCAGAATATATCGATCTCACTTATCAAATCTTTTGCCTGTCCTAATAATTTCATCTCAGACCCCTAAAAAAATCTATCATTTTTATTAAAATATTCCAAGTCCATCAGGTGTAATATTTAACAGCCTGAAGTATGTCATAGCCATTATAATGCTTACTCCCCAGGAAATAAATAGCATTATTATCCCAAATTTAAATGTATCTGTAAGGCTGTAATGATCGGTCAGGTATAATAGTGCAGCCGGTTTACTGTTGAACGGCAGCACATATACATGTTCTATAAGAAAAGCTACCGGTAGAGCAAGGCTGATTATATCAAATCCGAATTTGTTGGCAACTCCAATGGCGATCGGAACGAATATCAATGTTCTCATTGTTTTTGATTGAAATATCAAAGAGCTGAAGATCATGGTTCCGGTTAAGATCAGATACAATACCCAGAAAGGTGTGGAATTTCCGAATCCGAGATTGTCAAACAGAGCATTTATAGCTATTGACGGGAAATCTGTTGTTTTGAATCCGGCACCTAATGTATATGCACCTGCACTAAACAATAAAAGATGCCAGGGAATATCAACATCACCCCATTTTACAATACCAATTCCAGGAAGCAACGCAATTATCGCGCCCACAAATGCTACTGCAGTGGGACTGACCCCATGGAACCTGTCAGTCACCCATAATATGAGTATCCCGCTGAATATAATAATCGATTTTATTTCTTGAAAAGATACAGGCCCCATTTTTTTCAATTCAAGTCTGAGTTTTTCCATTCCGCCTTTTATTTTCGGCATCTTCTCATCAGGACTGAGAGGAAAAACAAGCTTGATGCCAACCAGCCATCCTATAAGCATTATTCCTAAAGCAACCGGAAATGCAGCAGCCATCCAGTCAGAAAAAAAAATGTCACTACCGATGGCTCCGCCGATAAGTGATGCAGCTATCAGATTAGCTCCTGAGCCTGTCACAAATCCTCCTGCAGCTATATTGATCTGAAAGAGATTTTGGAGAACTATATTTCTACCTGCATTATTTCTGTTCTTCCCGCCGGTTGCTCCATAAACTGCTGCGACAACCATGAAAATAGGGAGTAATATTGCTGCTTTTGCTGTAGTGGCTGAGATAAATAAAGAGAGGACAATATTAATAACCATAAAACTCAGGATTATTGATGAAGCTTTTTTCCCGAATCTAAGAATGAACCAGAGAGCAAACCTTTTTGCTACTCCGGTTGTTACAAGCATACTGGCAAGAATGAATGAGAGAATATTCAGCCACATCACTTTGTGACCGAGTTGTGCATACGCAACTTCCTCCGGGAGTACGCCTGTAAGTACAAGTGCAATGATCAGTATCAAGGAAGTGAGATAGTTGGGGACTGCTTCAGTGATCCACAATATAATTGCAGCTGTAAAAACCGCAAGCATTGCTATATTCATTTTTGTAAATTCTATAGCTCCGACCTGGTCGAATATCGATCTGGAAGCTTTCCCCAAAATTGAGGGATCGATGTTCTGAAGGAAAGGAAACTTAATAAGGAACATTATTGATAGAAAGGTCATTATTGCTAAAGGCCCTCCCGATAATGCTATTAATTTTTCTGTCCTGGATTTGGCTTTGTTCTGAAGTTTCTCCATGCGGTATTGCCGCATGTCGAGGAGATCAAAATTATTTGAATGATCACTCATCGGAATTATTCTCTATGAAGATGATATTTATACTATACAACACTTTTTTACCAGTTTTTAAAAGGATTTTTTATAAGGTTTGAGTTAAAATATCTTGGATCCCCGGTAACTTCTTCCCCGATCCATTCAGGGATAGCTGGTTTCTGGTCTTCGCTGACAAGCTCAACTTCAGCAACTATAAGCCCTTCATTCTCACCAAAGAATTTGTCAATTTCCCAGATCAGCCCCTTATATTCTATTTTTGTCCTTGTTTTCTCAATAATCGGTTTCTCACATAGTGAATCAAGCATCTCATTGGCATCTGATACTGATATCTCATATTCATATTCTGCTCTTGTTGCGCCGACAGTGATCCCTTTAATGGTCAGGAATCCTTTATTATCAATTGTTCTTACTCGAACAGTTCTCTCTTTGACCGTGGATAAGTAGCCCTGTCTGAATAATACTTCTTTTGAGTTCTTTTTCCAGTCATCTCCTTTTATAAGGAATTTTCTCTCAATTTCCTTTCCCATAATTGCTCCTATTTGAGATAAAAATCATCAGGAAGAAATTCCATCCCAATGACTCTTTTTATTGCTATAAGATAGTTCACATTTTCATAATCGTCAAGTGATATCATTCTCTTTGCTTCAAGAATATCATCAATATTCACAGACTCAATGTTCACAGTTTGTAAATGTGCCCCGTTAATATAAACATCCCCGATCTCTGCTATACATTTGTTTATTGTAAAGGCGAATCTCCTTTTATAAACTCTTACTGCAGTTAATTCACTGTGAGAGATAATTATTTCCTGTAGAAATTGATCGAGTGTATATTGGTCACGATGCAATTCAGGCATTTTTATGCCGAAAGCAGGAAAAACCTCGTTTGAAATAACAGATTTTTCCATAGGGAAACTGCCTTTCATTCTGGGATTCCATTGTTCAAGTCCCTTCTCTTCTTTTACGAATACTTTAATGTCCATCAATCCATCTCTTATCTTTGTGTTATTTTCATTATTTGCAGTGGACATGATATATATTTCAGAGCTTTCACGTATCATTTCTACCGGGGATATCCTTCGCATTTTTTCTTCGGCTATACCGAAGTTCTGTCCAAAGGAACGGAACTCAAATCTGGGTTTAATATCACTCATTTAAATTTCTCCTGATTTCAAAGCGCAGGCCTTGCGAATACAAGACCTGCATTTTTTTTTGTTAAATTTTGTTTAAAAAGTTACGAGAAGTCTTACTGCAAAAACAGAATAATCAAATCCGGCTTCCGGGACATCCCAATCGCCATCTGCATCCGCATATTTGTCATGATCTACATTTGTGTAGTTGAACATGATCTTGTAATTTGGATTAAGATACCAGCTAAGTCCGAGTGTGAAATTATTACCCTCACCGCCTTCTATATCATTTTCCAGATCATTGAGGTCTAACCAACTGTATCTTGCAAGAAGTTCAACCGCACCCTTATTTTTCTTAGGTATAACTCTTCCGAATTCACCCTGATCTGCATAATAAGGCATAGAGTCGCCTGTCAGGAAGAAACTTGCAAAAACATATCCTCCACTGAGTCCATAATTTGGTTCTCCACTACCGGAAAGTCTTGCAACATTTACTGAAATGTATTCACCTTGAAGGTGTAAAGAGCCTAATTGCAGCGCTGATTCAAGTCCGATCATTCCGCTATGGTCAACATCACTAACTTTACCGGTGCTTAAGAATCTGATCTTAGAGATCTTTGATTCATCATAGCCTCTGAATCTCATTTTTTCTGTAAATGCATCAGTTGTCTGGTAAGCATATGCTACACCAAGATGAAAAATTTTATTATCCTTAAGAAGAGGTGCAAATGTAGCTCTTCCAACAAGACTGAATCCTTCATCTGAGTTTTCACCTTCTTTCTCATCAATATCTCCGGGTTCCTGACCGAAAATACCGCCGGCTACCTGCCAGTTCTTACCCCATTTGTAAAGAGCAACACCTATTCTTCTTCCCGGAGGAAAAGCATTCGGTAATGCCCTTTCGATAAATGAAACATATCTTGATGAAGTTACCTCTTCAAGACTGAAAGGTGATCTGAAATTTCCTGCCTTAATTGTCATATTGTTCTTTGTAAATCCCATGTATGCATCTTTAATGTCAACTTCATTACCTGCAAAATCAAAATCGATCTCTGCAATAAAGTTAGTCCATAAGACAGTTTTTATTGCAAATCTCATTCTTCTGATCTCACTACCACTGTGAAGATCTATAACATCTTCATCTTCAGAGTAAACAGCTGCATCAAGGTACAATCTGGCATCAAGCTGGTATGAGAACTTGCCATCATTTGAAACCAGTTTCAGAATGCCTTCGTCTGTAGTAATCTTTCCATCCTCAGCATTTAAGGCGGTAAAACTGAATAAAACAAATAAAACCATGAAAAAACTTAAAAAATAATTTTTCATTAGTTCCTCCTTTTTTTTAATATTAAATACTATTTTATCCATTTAAATCAGACAATAGGGGTAATCCCCAATAATGTTGTGGGGGGATGCCATTACATAGGCGGGATTGATGTGATTTACTGGTTTCGGAAAAAATTGATAGCAAATTGTCTAAGTTCCGAAGCATTCTTCAAATTTATTTTTTTTTTAATCCTTGAATAGTATGTTTCAATAGTTTTTACACTGAGAAAAAGTTCATCAGCGATCTGATGGGGTTTGAGACCCTTCCCGATAAGTCTGAAGGCCTCAAATTCTCTGTCACTTAGTTTTTCAATTTGAGATTGGGTGGTTTTACTGAGGTTCCCTGAAAGTTGGATCAGCATTTTTTCAGAGATCTCTGCACTAAGGTAGATCTTTCCGGAGATTACTTTCCTGATTGCTTCGAGAACAGTAGTTGAAGGTTCGTGTTTTTGAAGATATCCCATTGCTCCGGCCTTTATTGCTCTTTCAGCATAGAATTTTTCCGGATGCATAGATAGGATCAATATAGGGATGGCATTGAAATTTCTATTTATCTCTTTTGTTAATTCAATCCCGTTCATCCCCTTTAACGATATATCTATTATCGCCAGGTCGGGACGGATCTTTGACAAAATATTCAGGGCTTCCTGTCCACTTTCAGCTTCTGCAATAACAGAAAGGTCATTCTGGTTATTTATGATCTGGGTTATCCCTTCTCGCATTATTGGATGATCATCCACAATAAGAATAGATTTTTTTTTACCAGACATTTTTGCTGTTATTAAAACTCGCAGACTATTTCTGCTCCATTTTTTTTGTTTCTGTTAATTTTTAATGTTCCCGATATCTGAGAAGCCCGGTATTCCATGATCTTTAATCCCATCCCCCTTTTATTTGGATTTGGAGGGAATCCCTTCCCGTAATCAGATATTTTTAAAATCTTTTTATTATCTTTTCTTGTCAGATAAATAGCAGCCTTTTTTGCATCTCCATGCTTTACAGCATTATTTAAGGCTTCCTGAATTATCCTGAATATATTTGTAGCTATATTTTCATCTTTTATATCTTTCCAGTTCTTGAATTTCAGGTCAACTTTCATTCCGTATAATTCATTCATTTGTTCAGCTAATTCTGTAAGAGCAAATTTAAATCCTGTTTCTCCGAAAGTAAGATTGAGTCCCTTGGAAAGATTTCTTACATATTTCAAAGTATTATTTAAATATTTCTTGATCTTTTCAAGATCATCGATCTCTTTAATACCTTTTTTTTGTAATCTATCGCCCAGAGTTTGTACCATAAATAAAATACCGCCAAGTTGTTGAGACAGGTTGTCATGTAGATCCTGTCCGATCTTTTGCCGCTCTTTATCACTGATATCCATGACAATTTTTTTCATTTTCCGGTTTTCAGATATTTCCTCACGGATCTTTCTGTTTATCTCTTCAAGTTCAGACGTCCTCTCCTTTACTCGATCCTCGAGATTATCGAAAGCTAATTTTCGCTCAGTTTTATCATGAATACTACCCAGAAGTCTGATCTTCTCGTCAGATCTTATCTCTCCGGTATTCCCTCTTATCCGAAACCATCTCTCCTGATTATTCCCGCAAATGATCCTAAACTCTGTATCAAACGGAGTTTTATTTTTTATAGTGAGATGAAAAATATTTTTTACCTGCTCCCGATCATCAGGATGAATTAGATCCAGGAAAGAATTAAATTTTCCATTAAAGGATCTTTTCTTAATTCCCAGAGATTGAAACATATTTTCTGA
This sequence comes from Candidatus Aminicenantes bacterium UBA647, assembly GCA_002299555.1. Lineage (GTDB taxonomy): Bacteria > Acidobacteriota > Aminicenantia > UBA2199 > UBA2199 > UBA647. Next base: position 25,268 of record DBOL01000106.1, on the reverse strand, counting down.
TATGGAAAAGGCCCAGGAGGATGTGTTTAATTCCCAGACACCGATATTTGCTGCCTCCAGAGCAAGCCTGAAACTTTCATGATTATCTGTGTGCAAAAATTTTTCCTTTTTCAACAAGAATTCTCCATCAGTATAGTTTTCCTCAAATATAAACTAGAATAATGTATTTTTGTTTTGAAATCAATTTAAAGACCACTGATAGAATCAGGTATTTAATTGAATTTCGATAATACATGAAGTATAAATATTTTATGTTGAAAAGACTCGCTTTTACTTTGATTTTAATATTTTCATTTCAGGGATCACACATTTTCTCCGAACATAATCTTACTCAAGATCATTTAATAGGAAAGGTCACTGAAATAGTGAAATGTGAAAATAATTCTGAAGAGACTTATGCTGTTTATGTCCCCACATCATATACTATAGAAAAGAGGTGGCCTGTTATAATAGCGTTTGAACCTACAGCGAGAGGATCGATACCTGTTAAACTCTTTAAGAATTCTGCAGAAAGATATGGATATATCGTGGTATGTTCAAATAATTCACAGAATGGTCCCTGGAAGGATGTTATAAGATCTATGAAGAGTGTATGGATAGACATTCAGAAGAGATTTTCAGTCGATAAGGCAAGGATATATACAACCGGCTTCTCCGGCGGGTCCCGGGCAGCTTCTCTGTTTGAAAGTATAATAGGCGTTGCACCCGCAGGGATCATTGCCTGTGGAGCAGGCCTTCAGGAAAAACTTCATCCATCAAGAATAAAGAGATCATTCTATTATGGAATAATCGGGCTGGAGGATTTTAATTATAAGGAATTCAGGAAGCTTGTGCCTGAGCTGGAGAAGGCAGGTGTAAGGTATTGCATCGACTATGTAAGCGGAATCCATAAATGGCCGGAGGAATCTGCCATAGCAAGAGCAGTGGAATGGATGGAGATAGATGCAGTCGTAAGAGATGCTACTAAAGAAGATAAAAGCCAAACAGAAAAGATTTATTTAAACCTTCAGGATTATGCAAATATATTACTGAAAAAAGAAAATTTTTATTATGGAGTATTGTACCTCGGGAGCATTGCAAGACATTTCAGGATGATTCGTCCGGTTGATGATCTTGAAGAAAAAGTAAGCGAAATGATGATTGAAAAGAAGTATATTCGGTTCAAAAAAGCGGATGACCTGAAAAATAGAAAAGAGTATCAGTTTATCTCTGTTTTTAAGAAGGTGTTTAACCGGATCAAAAGAGGACAGAAGTCAAGGTTGGGTTTGCAGACAGTGCTTAACGACCTCAAAATCCCTTTTCTTAAAAGTGAGAGAAAAAATAAAAAAAGGATATATGACGGGTTTATGGCGACAAGACTCCTTTATGAAATTGCGATAAAGGCTAATTGGATAAGTTCAGACTTCCAAAAAAAAAAGGATAAAAAGATGTCTGTACTCTTTGCCCAGATAGCTGTTGAAACTAAAACCAGAGTTCTGACAGATAACTACCAACTGGCATCTGTTTATGCAGTGTTCGGAAATAAAAAGAAGTGTATCAAAATCATTAAGCGGCTGTTGAACGGTGAAAAGAACCTGCTGGATTATGTTGAGAAAGACCCTGACTTTAATGAAATGCTGAAGGATCCGGATTTCATGAGTATTTTGATTAACAAATAATAAAGATTTTTATAAATCGAGTATATGGCTTTCGCCATGTTTATTTTTGTTAACGCAAAAATGTTTATCATTTTTTGCTGGACCTCAACCCTCAGTTCGATGTTGGCGAGACTTCGGGCATCGAGTCCCACAAAAGCAAAGCATGGCTACGCCAGGAGCTTCAATTATTATTTTAGAATGATTCATATATGCATTTAGCGGTTTGCTTTTTGTTAAAAAAACTCATAGAATTACAAATTCCAATTGTGAGGCGGACACATGAATTCTAAGATAATAATATTATTGATCACCATTTCTTTACTTATCGGTTGTGCTTCAGCAAAAAAGAACAATGGCATTGCCCTGAATTATTTTGAATATTCCAGAGGAATGTCATCCCCTGCAAATGCTGATATATATATGAAGTATGAGGATAATGATTATACTTTAAGTGATGTTTATATGGAGGACCAGTCATTTTTTGAAGATAATTCTATTATCCCTAATGCATTTATAAAACCGCTTATTAATCTAAAGATCTCTGATGCGGTTAAGGCTTTTACAGAGCCGTATTATAGTTATCGATTTATCCATTTTTTTAAAAATTATCCCAATTTTGGAATAGGTGTTGAATTTATCCATCATAAGATTTTCATGATGGACAAAGATCAGAAAGTTCATTTAAGTGGTACATACAGAGGTGAGAGTATTGATGAGCAGGTTAGAGTTGGTGATTATCTTGATCTGTTCACAATTTCTCATGGAATTAACCATGCATCATTTCATATTGTACACAGGTGGTTTTTTTCTCCATCTGCAAATGCGCCTGAGGGAAGATTCCAGCCTTATGTTAATGTTTCTTTCGGCCCGGCAATACCACATCTGGAAATTGATACTGTTGAAGATGATGGAGCCAGAAGGAGAGCGTATTCTTATCAGTCAGCCCTCACAAACTGGGGGTTCGGCTTCGGAACCGGTTTAAGATATAAAGCCTGGAAGAAGCTGGGCTTCTATCTTGAGTACAAACTTACCTATTCATATTTGAAAGGCATGCACTTCGATGAAATTACCGGCACACGGGTCTCGGTTGATTTCCTTTCCCACCATCTTCAGTGGGGATTGTCATTTATGTTTTAGTTTTGATGAAGTTTTAACATTCTCTGTAACTTCACTGAATTTTGTAAGATTCGCGTTGTGAATAAAACTTACATGAAGTTCCCACTCTTCTTCATCTTCATTTTCAATGAGCTGATATAGTTTTCCGTTCTTGATAGACATTGGATAGGGCTGTAATGAGGTCTGGAATTTTAGTGGGATGTACATACTGTGGATGAACTTTCCCTTTGCATCGAATAGAAGGAATTCATATTTCGTTTTATCCTTTGACTTGAATGTTGATACGTATATTATATTATCTCTCTCAAAAACGTTTGCAATAGCAGGCCACTCTTTAGGGAAAACCAGCATTTTCTTTATAGCATCATAAAATTGTCTCTGATTTGGATCATTCTTTATCACATCATGAATTGATTGAATATTCTCTTCAGTGAACTTTGCTTTTTTATAATCCCTTTTTATTGTCATTACCTCTTTGGCAGAAGAGTCGAATACTTTGATCTCAAATTCACTACCATTAACAAGGTAAAGTTTATCATTGAATGTCATGTAGTTCAGGGAACTGTCCAGCACCTTAATCACTCCTTTTCCGGGTTGACTGCCATCCTCCTGATTCAGTAGCGTTTTTATCTTATTCAGATCCTTGTCATAAAGATTAATCGAGACATACCTTGTATTATCTTTGGCACTCATTCCCCGTCCGATGTATTTATCTCCGAGAGGCTGATATAAGAAAGATAAACCGCCTTTTACTTTTATCTCATTAATATATTCTCCATCTTTTGTAAAATAAGATATCTTACTCATGCTGTTTATCAGAAGTTTATCTTTTAACGGAGTGATAGCTGCAAACCTGTTGAATTCCCGGGGACCTTCACCTTTTTTACCGAATTTTTTTATAAGTTTAAAATCTTTCATCGAAAATATATAAATAGTTATATCTTCTGTAACGTAAAGATTTTCTTCATCGATTACCAGCCCGGTAGGTTTAAGCAGATCAGGAAAAGTTGTAACAACTTCTCCTTTAACCGGAAGTGAGATTAACACAAATAATACGAGCGATAGTATAAATATTTTTTTCATTGTTCCTCCTGTAAATCAAACAATTTACTATACGTTATATTTATTATTTAGTTTCTACAAATAATAAACCATCATAGCAGAAATTACGTAACAATTTCCATATACAAAGGATACCTGAAAAAATGAAAAAAGTTCCAATTCTAATGTTTTTTATTTTATTGGCCACTATCACCATTTTGTCTGATGATAAAGAAGTATCTCAATCAAAAAATAATATTCTGATCCATACGATCCCGACAACTGATCAGGAGATAAGGATTGATGGAGTACTTGATGAGAAGGCATGGGCAGAATCAATTAAGATAGATTTCAACAATGAGATCTTCCCGGGAAATAATACAAAAGCTCCGGTCAGATCTGAAGGATATCTTATTTCCAGTAAGGAATACATTTATATTGGAATTAAATGTTTTGATCATGACATAAAAAAGCTGAGAGCAAATTATTCAGACAGGGATCAAATATGGAATGATGATACAGCCGGGGTGGCTTTTGATACTTTTAATTCCGGTAACAGAGCTTTTTATTTTGCAGCGAATCCATATGGCATTCAGGGGGATCAGATCTTCAGTAATGGAGGTCAATATGAAGATTCTGCATGGGATGCGATCTGGGATTCAAGTGGAAAGATTACGAAGGATGGGTATGTTCTGGAGTTTAAAATACCATTCAATACCATACAATTCAATGGAATGCAGGGTGAAAAAGAGTGGGGAATATTGTTCTTCAGGAGTTACCCCAGAAGTAAACGTCATATGATCTCAAACAATCAGATAGACAGAGATAATTCCTGCTGGATATGCCAGCTTCATAAGATCAGAGGATTTAGATCAGCAACCCCCGGAAAGAATCTTGAATTTGATCCTACTTTAACAGGAGTTCACAATGAGAACCGGGAAGATTTTCCGAACGGGGCAATGGAGAAAGATCAGTCCAAGTTAGAGCCCGGGCTTTCAGGAAAATGGGGAATAACTTCGAACCTAAACCTCAGTTTTGCAATTAATCCGGATTTTTCCCAGGTCGAGGCTGATGCAGGCCAACTTGATATAAATACCCAATATGCACTTTATTATAATGAGAAAAGGCCTTTTTTCCTTGAAGGGAAAGATTTCTTCAATACACCTATGAGAGCTCTTTACACAAGAGCGGTGGCCGATCCTGACTTCGGATTAAAGCTGACGGGGAAACTTTATAAACACGCTTTGGGACTGTTCGTGACCCGTGATGCGACAACTAACCTTATTTTCCCCGGAGCAACAGGATCTGATGACACTACCCTTGAGGAGAAAGTATGGTCAAGTTCATTTCGGTACCGTTATGATATCGGGAGATCTTCAACTATCGGAGTACTCATGACAGACAGGGAAGGTGATAATTATTTTAACAGAGTAGGGGGAATTGACGGCCTTTTCAGGATATCCAAGAGTGATACTCTTACCTTCCAGTTCATGGGTTCATCCACGATGTATCCTGATGAGATCTCGAAAGAGTTCGATCAGGAATCCGGGAACTTTAACGGATCGGCATTTAGTGCCGGTTTTCATCATCAAAAGAAAACCTGGAATGCAAGCGCCTCCTATGAAGATTTTTCCCCGGGATTCAGGGCTGATATGGGTTTCATGCCTCAGGTTGACTTCCGAAAGGGAGTTATTGGTGGTAATTATATCTTCTGGGGAAAAGAGGGTAGTTTCCTGACCGCGATAACTATAGGTGGTGATATTGATCAGACAACTGATCATGATGGAAATCTGATCGAAAGGGAGGCTCAGCTTGAAGTAGTGTTTGAGGGGCCGATGCAGTCGGTATTTATAGCGAAAGTCGAGAAACGGAAATATATCTATGAAGAGACAGAATTCAATCAATCAGAGGGTACTATTGCATTCCTCGTCAATCCTGTGAAGAGATTGAGAATATATTGTTTTGCGAAATCCGGAGACGGGATAGATTATGACCATGTAAGATCAGGCAAGAAATTGTATATATCTCCATCAATAAGATATAACGTAACAAAAAATTTTGAAATATATGGTGTTTCAAACTTCAGTTCTTTGCATATTGACGATGAATATCTTTTTAAAGCATATCTGAATGAATTGAGACTGATCTATTTCTTTAATAAAAATACATTCTTCAGGATAATTCTTCAATATAGTGATATCAGAAGGAATGCAGACCTTTATGAAGATGAGATCGACACAAGGGAAAAGGGATTATTAACCCAATTTCTATTCTCATATAAACTTAACCCGAGAACAGTTCTATATCTGGGCTATTCAGATATCTATGAAGGTTATAACTATATGAGTCTCCTTCAGAGCAATAGAAGTGTTTTTCTCAAGATAGGCTACGCTCTGGTTTTATAAATTTCATAGTCTGAAAATTCCTTTGCTTGCTTTCAACATCTTCTCAAAAAAACAAATGAGATAATTCAAGAGAAATTGTATTTAATTAACAGAGTGCAGCCTGTAAAACAGGCCGGATATAAGTGTTAGAAAATATTTGAATTTTTTTTTTAATTATTTTACTATTAAATTGCTCATTATTGTCAAGATTATGGCAGTATTGTATACTTTAGCAGATGGAAATTGACAAGGATAATAAGAGAATATTTTTTCTATCGGATGTTCATCTCTCTTTTACTGAAAATGATGACGAACTGGCCAAAAGGACGAAACTATACGATTTCCTCGAGCATGTCCGAACCAATGGTGATATCCTTGTAATTGCCGGAGATCTTTTTGATTTCTGGTATGAGTGGAAACATGTTATCCCCAAATACTGGTTCGGCGTTCTTCATAAGATAAGAACACTTATCGATGACGGGAAAATGGTCTTTTTTATAACCGGAAATCACGACTTTGAATTCGGACACTACCTGGAAAATGAAGTTGGTATCCATTGTTTCGAAGAGAGTGTTGATCTTAAATTTGGTGATAAAACATTCTTTATAGGTCATGGAGACGGATTGGCTAAGAAGGACAGAGGGTACCGATTCATGAAAAGGATCATCAGAAACCGGTTCTCAAAATTTCTGTTCAAGACATTCATCCACCCCGATCTTGGTATGAAAATTGCAAAATGGGCTTCGGGATCGAGCAGAAAACTTGTGAAGATCGATAAGAACCATTGGAGCAGTGAATACTATGAATTTGCAAAGACAAAATTTGCTGAAGGTTATGATTATGTAATACTGGGCCACCTCCACACGCCTTTATTGATAGCAGAAGACTCCCACACATATTTGAATATAGGAGATTGGATGACCCATTTCTCCTATGGGTATTTCGACGGGGAAAAGCTAACCTTAAAAAACTGGAATGACAAATAGTGACTAAAAGATTTAAGATCATAGGATTTGATGCGGATGATACTCTCTGGATCAATGAACCATATTTTCATGAGACTGAAGAGCTTTTTCTGGAATTATTGTCAGATTTTGAGTCACCGGAGACCATATCCCGGGAATTGTATAAAACTGAAATGGAGAATCTGGAACAATACGGATACGGTGCTAAAGGTTTTATGCTTTCCATGATCGAAATCGCAATGCGATTGAGTAATAACAAAGTCGGAAATGATGTCATAAATAAGATCATTGATCTCGGGAAAGATCTCATAAATAAACCGATCATTCTTCTTGATGGCGTAGAAGAAACACTTGTTAATCTAAAGGATGTCGGTTTCAGCCTGATTATTGCGACAAAGGGAGATCTTCTTGATCAGGAGAGGAAACTATCAAAATCAAAGATTGGAAAGTATTTTAATCACATCGAAATAATGAGTGATAAGAAAGAATCAGATTACAGGAAATTATTATCTCATCTGGATATAATTCCCAATGATTTTTTAATGGTTGGCAATTCTTTAAAGTCAGATATCCTTCCTGTTCTTAATATGGGGGCTTTTGCAATTCATATCCCTTATCACACAAATTGGAAACATGAAAAAATTGAGAAACCGGACGATCTGAAAAACTATTGGGAAATAAAAAACATCTCTGAAATTGAAGAAATTTTAGCCTGATAAGATTCAAAAACAATATATAGAAATCTTTTTTTATGGAATAAATCACATTGATGTTTACTTCACTATAATTTGACTGAGAAGGGTATTTGTGATAATTTTTATTAATGCAAAATGTACTTACAATAGCTATTCAATTGCTCGTAATTCTTTTGGCTTTATCAGTTCATGAATCAGCACATGCATGGATGGCTGAGAGATTCGGAGACCCAACCGGAAGACTTCAGGGGCGAATAAGCCTTAATCCAATTGCACATATAGATCCTATAGGTACCGTTATTTTCCCCGTTATGCTTGCTCTTATCGGTGCTCCCGTATTCGGCTGGGCAAAACCTGTTCAGGTGAACCCGTTCAACCTGAAGAACCCAAAAAAGGATGGTATATATATAGCTGCTGCCGGCCCTGTCTCTAATATCATCATGGCGATCGGAGGGATAATAATTTTTATGGTTTTGAAACAGGCTGGTATTGTCGGTTCTATTTATGTTTCCAGCAGAAGTGCAGAAGCAATAACGATACTTCTTCTTAACCTGATCCTGATAAATATATTTCTTGCCATATTCAATCTCCTTCCTGTCCCGCCACTCGATGGGAGCAGAATACTGGAAGGTTTTCTCGAAGGAGAAGCTCTTCGGACATATAGAAAGATCGAACCGTATGGATTTTTTATATTGCTGGCAGTGATATATCTGGGGGTTTTTGATCTGATCGCCAGGCCTGTCATTAACTTTATAATGAAGATCCTGTTCTATGGATAAAAAATGAAAGAAAACATTGTGATGAGCGGTATGCGGCCGACAGGAATGCTCCATCTGGGCCATTGGGAAGGCGCATTGAAAAACTGGGTCGCTTTACAGGAAAAATATAAGAGCTATTTTTCCATCGTTGACTGGCATGCACTAACAACAGATTATCAGAATCCGGAAAATATAGATTCATATATTCAGGAGACACTTATAGATTGGTTGAGTGTTGGCATAGATCCTGAAAAAAGTGTTATATTTGTTCAATCCTCGATAAAGGAGATCGCTGAACTTTATCTCCTGTTCTCTATGATCGTTCCTCTGGGATGGCTTGAAAGAGTACCAACCTTCAAGGAACAGCAACTTCAGTTGAAGGACAGGGATATTAATAATCTCGGATTTTTAGGATATCCTCTACTGCAAACTATGGATATAATAATTGTAAGAGGGAATATGGTGCCTGTAGGGGAAGATCAGGTATTTCATCTCGAACTTGCCAGGGAGATCGTCAGACGGTTTAACAATCTTTATGGAGAATATTTTTCTGAACCAAAGGAATTTCTCACTCCGGTCCCTAAACTTCTCGGGACAGATGGAAGGAAAATGTCAAAAAGCTATGATAACTCAATTTTTCTTTCGGATTCCGCTGAATCTGTGGAAGCAAAGATCAGACCCATGAAAACAGATACGAGAAGGCAGCGCAGAACCGATCCGGGAGTTGCTGAAGATTGTCCAGTATATTCAATACATAAATCATTCTCCTCAGAAAATGAGAAAGAAAGTATAGTTAAGGATTGTGCAAGCGCATCGATCGGATGTATCGATTGTAAAAAAATATTGATAAAAAATCTTAATAATTTTCTTGAACCGGTAAGAGAGAGGCGGGAAAAATATAAAAATACAGATACAAAAGAGATACTTGATAATGGTGCAAAAAAAGCAAGGGCAATTGCTTCAGAGACTCTTGAAAATGTAAGAGAACTGATGAAGGTGTAATTATGAATGAGATGCATTTTGATCCGGGGGAGGATGTTTATAACATCAATTCAGAATTTTTTAGTGGCCCTTTCGACCTTCTTCTTCATCTCATCAGAAAAAATAAAATGAATATTATGGATATCAGGATATCTGATATCACTTCAGAATACCTTAAATATCTCGAAAAAGGCGATGGGATAAATCCCGTCAGGGAAGGGGATTTCCTGATGACCGCTTCGACATTAATATATATAAAATCGAGATCACTTCTTCCCAGAACTGAAAAAGAGGGACAGGAATCTCCCGAGAAAAAATTGATAAGAACTCTCATTGAATTTGATAAGATCCGTAAAATATCAATACTTCTTAAAGAGATGGAAAAGAGGGAAATAATGTTGTGGAAGAGAGAAGATATAACAGAAAGCTTTGAGAACAGGGAATATGATCTTGAAGAGGTCTCTACATTTCAGCTTGCTGAAATATTTCTTAACATTGTAAGCAGAGAAGATGGGCAGGATGTTTTGTTTCTGGACAAGAAAAATTATTCGGTTGAAAAGATGCGAAATATGATATTGTCGAAACTTGAATCAGACGGGTTCATAAACTTTAACAAATATGCAGAATCTCTTGATTCGATTGAAGAGATCCTGGTCAGTTTTTTTACAATTCTTGAAATGATCAAACGTAAAAGTATTATTGCAATCCAAAAAGGATTGTTTGATACGATCTCAATTTGGAAGCATGAAAAGGGAGAGATAACAAATTGAAGGAAGAGTCAGGTTTTACAGCTGACACACTTGAGAAACAGATAGCTCTGATCGAATCAATTCTTTTTGTTTCCGGAGAACCGGTTGAACCGGAAAAACTGATAGATTTTCTCGGATGCGGGTCCATAACAGAGTTTGAGAAGATAATAAAAAAAATGGAAGAATTTTATGAAGGGTCTGGAAGGGGTTTATCTTTAAACAGAAGTGGAGGAGGTTTATATCTTTCCACTAAATCTGAACTTCACAATTCTCTGAACGAGTTCTTCACAATTAAAAGATCTTCAAAACTTACAGTCCCGTCTCTTGAAACTCTGGCGATAGTTGCATATAGAGAACCGGCAACTCTTGCTGAGATCTCTGATCTTCGTAATGTTAATTCCACAGGTCCGGTAAAAAGTCTCCTGCAAAAGAAACTGATAAAAATATCCGGAAGAAAAAAAGTTCCCGGACTACCTTTGTTATATTCAACAACAAAGGAATTTCTCCTCTATTTTGGTCTTGATGATCTTACTCAATTGCCTTCTCTGGAAGAACTTACAGAATTGTTCGAAGATAAAGAGCAACCATCTTTATTTAATAAATAATTTTCCATTATAAGGAGGCCTTATGAAAGATCTTGTTAACCCGAACCTACTTGAATTAATGCCCTATAAAGCAGGAAAACCGGTCGAGGAACTTCAGCGTACCTATAATCTTAAACGTATCGTAAAGCTGGCCTCAAATGAGAATCCTTTTCAGATCCCTGACAATGTGAAAAATAAGATCCGAGAAGAGATCGAAAATATCTCCACTTATCCTTGCTCAGACAGTTATTATTTAAGGCAGGCAATTGCTGAGAAGTCCGGTCTCGGAATCGATAATGTAATGGTCGGGGCAGGTTCAGTTGAAATAATAACAATGATCACAAGAGCATTTCTGAACCCTGGAGAGAAAGTGCTGACGTCTGAAAAAACCTTCATCATGTATAAGATTGCTGCAATAGAAACTCAAGGCGCTGTCTCATTTGTCGAAGCAAAAATGGATGATGAATTCAGGTTTAGTCTGAGTAATATTATGGATAAAATAGACAAAATGGTAAAGATCATTTTTCTTACAAATCCGAATAATCCTACCGGAACAATAGTTGATGGAAAAGAGATCGCAAAATTTATTAAAAATGTCCCTGATAATATACTTGTTGTTCTTGATAATGCATATGAGGAATATGTGACTAAAGGAGCAGATTATCTGACCGGACTTGAATATATTAATAAAAAAAAGAATGTAATAGTATTAAGAACATTTTCAAAGGTTTACGGACTGGCAGGACTCAGGATAGGATATGCACTTGGCCATCCCGAAACACTTTCATTGTTAAGCAGAGTTAAAGCTCCATTCAATGTTACAAGGATCGCGCAAAAGGCTGCTTTAGAATCTCTGAGATCAGATGATTTTAAAAATAAATCCTACGAACTTAATCAGAAGAATAAAGCTATTCTTTTGTCCCAACTGAAAGGATTGGGAATAAAAACTATCCCTTCTGAAACCAATTTTCTGATGTTTTTTCCTGAGACCGATATCAGTGAGCTTAATGAAAAGCTTTTAAAAGAGGGGGTCATCATAAGGCCTCTGCGTGCTTTTGGTGTCCCTGATGCAATGAGAGTCACTATTGGCTTCGAAGAAGACAACAATTTCTTTGTTGAGAAGCTTAAAACGGCTCTCGGTAAATAGAATTTATTTAAAACTCTTTTTTCATATAGTCAAAGTAGGTTTTTATCTCTTTCTTAACTACCGGTGTCAGCAATAATATTGCGATCAGGTTGGGAATGGTCATAAATGTAATTACCATATCAACGAAGTGCCATACGAGGTCGAGTCCCCATACTGAGCCAAGGAATACAAAGAAGCCGTATACGAATCTGTAGGGTTTTATAGATTTTGGGCCGAACAGATATTCTGATGCTCTTGATCCATAGTATGACCAGGAGATTATTGTCGAGAAAGCAAATAATAAAAGGCCTGCAGCTACAACATGTTTTGCAGCATAACCGATCCCGATCGCGGAGAACCCTTTAGAGAATCCTATAACTGTCATTCCAACACCTTTCACTCCACTTGTCCATGCACCTGAAACGATAATTACAAGTGCTGTCAGTGTACAAATGATAATTGTATCTACCAAAGGACCTACCGAGGCAACTAATCCTTCTCTCACAGGATGCTTTGTTTTTGCGGCAGCATGGGCAATTGCAGCAGATCCCTGCCCACCTTCATTTGAAAACAGGCCTCGGGCAACTCCCTGCCTGATCGTGATAATGAATACAGCCCCTATAAATCCTCCTTTAGCGGCCGTTCCGGAAAATGCATCGGTGAAAATAAGATAGAAAGCATTAGGTATCTGTTTATAGAAAACTACCAATATTACTATCGCACTTAAAAAATAGAGAACAGCCATGAAAGGGACAAGTTTTGATGTGACTTCAGCGATCCTTTTTATTCCTCCCACGATAACAAGAAGGACAAAAGCGGTAATAATTATCCCTGAAATATAAGTGGGGATATTATAATTTTTATTTAGAATATCAGAGATTGAGTTTGATTGAGCCATATTGCCGGTTCCCATCGAACAAAGCAGAGTCGCTCCGGCAAATACGATCGCGAGCCATTTGGAATAACCCCCGAGCTTATCTTTCAGACCGTGTTCCATATAGTACATGGGACCGCCCGATACAGAACCATCCTCATTTATCTTACGGTATTTCAGGGAGAGTGTGCTTTCAACAAATTTAAGCATCATTCCAAGGAATCCGGTTACCCACATCCAGAAAACAGCGCCGGGTCCACCAACATAAATCGCCAAGGCAACACCTACAATATTTCCGGTACCGACCGTTGCGGACAAAGCTGTGGTCAAAGCTCTGAAATGATTGATATCCCCTTCATCACTTTCTTTGTCATATTTCCCGGCGATCACCTTCAGAGAGTGCCATAGTTTCGTTATATGGAGAAACTTGAATTTGAAAGTAAAGAAAATGCCAGTCGGGATCAGTAGTGCAAGAAGCAGATATCCACCGATATACTCATTGTAAGCTACGAAAATGCTGTCAAGCCAGGTTAAAAATGAATCCATAGTTGCCTTCCTTTAGAAATGGGTTAATGGATTTTATAGCTTACGGAGAATGAAAAGTCAAATTTGAATTCGTGTGCTATAATAAGATATGGGATATACAGATTTTCACTGTCATCTTGACTCTTCAGATTTTAATGAAAACCGTCCGGAACTGATAGAAACCATTTTTAGTTCAGGTGTGACCACAATAGTTTCTGTAGCTGATCCATATGAAAAGGGTTCACATGACATAACCCGGAAGATAACAGAACAGAATGATAGCATCTACATCATGACTGCTGCCCACCCCCATAATGCCAAGGATTATTCCAGAACCGTTGAGAAGAAAATAGTAGAATTTATGGAACATAAAAAGTCTATCGGAATAGGTGAAGCCGGGCTCGATTATCACTATAATTTTTCACCTCCGGATGTCCAGAAGAGAGTATTTCAGAGACAGATCGATCTGGCAAAAGAGTTTGGAAAACCTCTTATAATTCACTCCAGGGAGGCTGAACCTGAAATAATAAGCTTACTTGAAGATGCGAAATTTGACCTCCCGGTTGTTTTTCATTGCTATACAGGGAATTTAGAAGATGCGAAAGAGATAATATTGAGAGGCTACTATATCTCAATCTCCGGAATCGTAACTTTTAAAAAATCCGATTTCCTCAGAGAGATAGTTAAGATGATACCGGTCAACAGGATCTTTTCCGAGACCGATTCCCCTTACCTTTCACCTGAGCCTTTCAGAGGCAGGACGAATAACCCGTCAAGGGTAAAAATTGTAGCTGACCGGATTGCAGAGATTAAAGGGATATCGCCTGAAGAATTAAATAATAATATAAGAGATAATTTTAATAAGATCAGGAATTCAGGAAATCAAGAATAGCAGGCGTTACATCGGAAAGGTCATTGATTTTATTAGATAATTCACTGTTTTTTCTTCCCCAGGTTATGAGAGGTACAGGATTCAATGAATGAGACTTCTTTGAACTGTCCTCAAGATTTCCATGATCACTAGTAATGAGGAGCGTATCCTTATTACAGTCCATTAATGAAATAAGTGTAGATAGAAAGAGATCCAGATCAGATATCAATTCGATCTGCTCACTGATATTCTTTCTGTGGCCGTAAATATCAGATTGGAAAAATTCGTAAAGGATCAGATCAAAATCACCAGAAGTTTTAAATAGTACTTCTGCCGCATCTTCAGGAGAGAAAACGGGTAGATCGAGGTTGTATTTTTGAAGAGATCTATTCGAATAATCCTGATATAAGGACCTTTTTTCTATAATATCTTCGGTATCGAATGGTCTTACGTTATTTGATATAAGAATTGAAGATGTAACAGAGATTCTTTTCTTAAATTTATCAGGGAAGTTATCAGAGAAAATCAGATTACCCTCATTATCAATGTTGATGTTTGGTTTAGAAAACAGTTCGGAATGGTGAGGATATGCATTTATGAATTTTGCCTTTTTTTCTGACTTTTCAAGTTTCAGAAGGAGGTTTTCTTCACGAATTATTTTTCTCATGAACTTGTTTGGGAATGAACCGATATGTTTTGAAAGAAGCTTCGGTATATTTATTCCGGTAAATATCGTTGTCTGCCCGGTTGCACTCTGAGGGATACCTTCAACACCCAGCAGAGGGTCAATGGGCTTAATGGTAAGATCGGAAATTTTCACTTCAGAATTTTTCCATAAACGGAGTATTTCAGGGCTAGCTGTTTTGAAGGGATTACCACTATCCGATTTGCCTATCCCGATCCCGTCAATAAATACAAAAACGAATCTCATTTAATTCAAATATTCTAATACTGTTTTATAACTCAAAATTTATCTCCATCCGGTGATACAAATATCACTTCCCTTTCAAGTGATATCCCATTTTTTTCCTTTACGGTTTTCTGTATTTTTATTCCAAGTTCTTCAATATCTGAGAAAACGGCAGCACCTTTATTTACCAAAAAATTTGAATGCTTGTCTGAGATCATTACCTCATCTTTTTCATACCCTTTCAGGTTGCACTCCTCGATCAGTTTCCCTGCTGAAATTTTCTTACCATCAACTTCAGGGTTTTTAAAAAAACAGCCGGCCGTGAATGAAGAGTAGGGGGGGTGCTTATCAGTTCTCAACTTAACGATCTCATTAATTCTATCTTTTATTGAATTGCTCTCACCCTCCTCAAATTTCAGATAAATATTTATGATCACATCTTTGCCATACTTAAATCTTGAATTTCTATAAACAAATCTAAAAAATTCTTTATTTCTGTATTCGAAAATTCCATCCTCAGTAAATATGTCGCCGCCAATGATCTTGTCTGATATTGACCTTCCGAATGCCCCTGCATTAACTGCAGTCGCTCCACCGAGAGTACCCGGGATGCCGGCAAGAAATTCAAATCCTGCAATATTATTTTTTTTGCAATATTCAAGAAAATCAGTATTCTTCAGTCCGGTATTTAGTTTAAGAATATTCTTCTCTTCAATAATGATCTCAGATGAACTATTTATTATTACTATTAATTCATTACAGGAATCAGGAAATACTATATTGCTTCCGCCGCCGATCAAAATATATTTTTGCTTAAGATCAAACAAAATTTTTAGTAATCCTGTCAATTGATCGTTAGAATTGGTGAAAACAATAAATCCAACTTCTCCCCCTACACGCATGGTCAGGAACTCTCCGATCTCTGAGTTATTTAAGAACCTGATATTTTTATCAGTTAAGTAGCTGTTTATCTTTTTTTTCATTTTTCTGATCTGTAGATTTCCCCTCTACTCCGCATTTTCTGTGGAGCTTCATTTGCAGATTTTTGTACATTTGCCCGGTATCTGAAACAATCAGATCTTTTAAGTCTGTTCTTATCACTCCTTCTTCATCTTTGGTGGCTACATTCAGAATGTATTTTCCTCCGGTTTCAGGAACCCATATAAATGAAATGAGCGGGGATTCTTTAAATTTTTTTAATAATATATTCTCATTCCTGTCATTAAAGATCTCTACAGTGATCTCTGATTTTAAAATATTTACAGGCCTTATCAAAAATCGTATTGATTTACCGGATTCATAACCTGTTTTTGGTTCTGATTTAATCTCTGATCCGAATTTATTGCCGATTTTTACAAGATTTAAAACCGGATCATCTTCTCTCGAACCAACTGAGTAAAGATTCCCATTAGAGTAAACGGGGGGGAGTTTCAGGGCAAGAGATTTATCCATGAATTTTGATACAGAGTGTTTTTTTATTCCGTAATAATTGATCAGAGTACCTTCTTCCTTACGTTGAATAACAGCTAAGTGATCTTTCATAAGAACAGGATTGAATTGATGCCCGTATTCAGATCTGTACCATTGTTTAATTCCCCCACGTAGAGTTATAAAGTATGTATTGTTATCTTCGGGGTTCACAATGAGTATTCCTTCATAGAAAACAGGTTTGATCAGCAAAAGCTTCTGGAATTTATATTTCCAGAGAATTTTATTCTTAGTAAGAGAGAAATTTACAAAATTTCTATTTTTATCACCATAAAAAATATTGTCACCTATTTTCAAAAAAGGAGAAGACGGGGGTGTCTCAATACTTTTTGAAGTGCTCTCATTTTTCAACAGATCGTAAATAAGAATTGATCTTTCACTCAGAATGAAGACCTTGTTTTCTGAGATCTCACAATTTATAATTTTACCCTTATCTATTTGAGTTGAGAATAATATTTTATCCTTTTTTAGATCTGTGATATTTATCAGTTTTTTACTTTGATAGATAATGTGTTTTTTGTCCACTCCTATAATTCGTTTCCCGGCTGCTTGTTTCGATTCATATATTATACTGTCTGTGTTCAGGTCGAAAAGGATAAGTTTTTTGTTCTTTGATGTATTCAGAGCAATAATCCCATTTTGAAAAAACAGATGTTTCCTGGTTATGTTTTTGGTTTTCATCAAAATTGACAACTTTTTCTTGTCTGTCAGGATTGAGCGAATATTTCCTTGAAGATCTAGAAGAATTATTCTGTTCTTATCACTAATAATAGAAAATGTAGTCGTGGTAAGAGAAATTTCTTTCAAGTTCTCTGCATTGATATCAGGAGTGATCTCGGGAATATTATTTTTGATTGTACATGAGAATAAAAACGATACTAAAATTAGAAGTAGATATAGCTTTTTCATCTATAAAGGATTATATTTGAATAGAGATATTCAGTCAATCTGAAAAGGATAATTGAAGCAATTCTAGTCTGAAATAATATCAATAGGATTATTTAATTTAAAATCGTCTGTAAATATTTCCTTCATTACTTCACCTTGAAGATTTTTTGAAAGCTGAAAACCTGAGTAATAGAGCAAAGTAGGGAAAATATCATTAATTGAGATTATTTTCAGGTTATAATCTTTCTTTATATTTCCCCTCTCATACATCAGGAGAGTTCCCATTGAGTTAGGTGAATAAACAAAACTTTCCCTCTCATCCTGACTTAACAGATTTACCAGCAACCTTCGCCAGACCGGTAGTGGCTCGTATTCAAAAAAACTCATAATAACAAGAAGTTCGTTGTCTCCGGTTGAGCTGAGAAGGGTTCCGAGAATAGAGTCATAATATTCATAATATTTTTCTATGATCCTGCCATATTTCTTCACATCTTCATTGCTTATATCTCCAAAAAGGTCAGGCATGGAATATTGGAAGAAAATTTTACTGATGATCCCCAGTCCGGGTAGTCTGACTATAGAATAATATGTATCCCTATCCTTTAGATCAGCGATCTGATTTCGTAAAAAATCATCAAAGGCGAAGTTTTTTTTAAGGATCTCAAGTTTCTTATTGTTGCCTGTATCTTTACTGATTATGTCTGAAAAAAATTTGATAAAATGACTACTCCTTTTAAGTACTTTTTCAGAATAGGTTGGGAAATATCTCGGTTCAAAGATCTTTTGAGCTTTCTTCCCTGAATTTTCATAATACAGGCTTAGTTTATCACTATAATTTGAATTCTCTTTCTTTTTATAGAAAGTTGTTGAACTGAGAACTGTTGAATTTCTGAAAAATATATATTTAGGGAACATATCAAATTCATATGTCAGTTCTCTGAATCTGAACTTATAATTAGAGTGATACCTGAATTTGAAGGGCCTGAGCCCGGTCATTGCAGAATTGATAAGAGAAACATTGAAGTTCGGCTTAAATCCCCTGATCCTTCCTCTTACCCCATTTTTTAATAGCAGATTAAAATTAAGAAGATTTTGATCTGAAGTATAGGAACTTATGAACTGGAGGGACAAACCATCCATTATAACTATCCTTATCTTTCGCGGGTTTGATTCGACTTGTGGCGGGATTTCCATTTCATTAGTATCGATTTTGTTCAGGGAAATTATTGAGGTGTAAGCATTTGTCATATTCAGCATAAGTAGGATCACAAAGATCAACTGGACCCAACTCTTGTTTATCTTTTTGAAGAACACAAAGATTATTCCTGCAATAACTAAAAAAAGATTTATAAGGAGGACAGTAACTAGTTTTGCTCTGGTGTCTGCCTGGAAAAAATCATAATAGTATTCATAGTTTGAATAAAAAATAATCGAAATATTAAGCACTGTAAATGATAAAAAATAGGTCAGGGTAGGGGGGGATACTATACCTATATTATATTTCTTCTCAGCAAAAAACTGGATAACGATAAATACTATTGTAATGATCAAAAACCACAGAGGACCATAAAAAAGGAACAAGTTAATGAAAAGTATTATCAACTCTGTATCATTCAGGAAAATATGAGGGTTCAGGAACATGATCAGTATGAGGATGAAGAAGTTAAATACTATAGACGTGATGAAAAAATTAATCGATAATTTTAGTAATCTCCACAAAGTTTTAGTCCTTTGATGTTTGGATCAGCATTAAGGTTGTTTGACCAACCCTGAACTCAGTCTGGTCTGTGATTTCTGTGATCGATACTTTTGAATCGTTAATAAAAGTACTGTTTGTACTTCCAAGATCGCGAAGGTAGATTTTATTATTTCTAACTTCAACAGCAACATGTTTCCTGGATATTTCTTTGTCAGGGATTATCAGGTCCACTTTTCCGCGTCCTATAAGAACGTATGGCTTGGATAAATGATATATATATCCTGCTCGCGCACCTTTGATCACTGCGATCGAGATCTTTTGATCATCAGGCAGTTTAAGGTTCTCGTTACTCCAGAGTGAATCACCTATACTCTTTTCTATTATTTTTGCGGTATCTTTATTACTCTCTGATTCATCTTCCTGCTTTTTACTGAAAGAAAAAATATTAAAACATTTTGAGCATTTTAATTTTATAGTTCCTTTTATTTTTTCATCGGGAACATTATATTTAGAACTACAATTAGGACACTCAATTATCATAATATTATATTATCATCAATATTAATTTTTTTCAATTTTTGTCAATATGATTTAGCGAAAATAACTGTGTCTGTTGAATCTTTTCCACACACCAGGCATTTATCAATTCCGGGATCTTTTTTGTCTTCAATAATTCTTATAGTCGCTGCAGATCTCTCTTTAACTTTTGCTTCACACTCACTGTTCCCACACCATCCAGATCTTACAAAACCCCTCTTCTCCTCTATCGTTTTAGCCAGTTCGTCCAGGGTTTTATTGGAAACGGTATTGCTGTCTCTATAACTTTTTGCTTTTTCAAAAAGGTCTTTCTGGATCTTTTCAAGCATGTTATTCAATTCAGTTGTAATACTCCCGATGTCAACAAAGGATTTTTCTCTATTGATCCTGTTCACAAGAACAGCCTGCCCTTTTTCAATGTCCTTTGGGCCTATTTCTATCCTGACAGGAACGCCTCTCATTTCCCATTCTGAAAATTTCCATCCGGGAGTATAAGTGTCTCTATCATCAAGATAGACCCGAATCCCCTCTTCTTTAAGAGAACTAAAGAGTTTTTGTGCCTCAGGCAGAACGGTCTCTTTCCAATTCCCTCTTGAGATAGGTACAATAACAGCCTGTAATGGTGCTACTTTTGGGGGAATCACGAGACCGGAATCATCTCCGTGAACCATGATCAACGCACCGATCAACCTGGTTGAAACTCCCCATGAAGTCTGCCATCCGAACTCGAGATTTTGATCTCTGGTTTCGAATCTTATGTTAAATGCTTTTGAAAAGTTCTGTCCAAGATTGTGTGATGTCCCTGCCTGAAGAGCTTTCCCATCCGGCATAAGAGCTTCAATTGCGTATGTGCTTACTGCACCTGCAAATTTTTCTGCATCAGATTTTTTTCCTGAAATAACAGGTATTGCAAGAAAATCTTCCGAAAAGGTTTTGTATATGTTAAGCATCCTTAGAGTTTCTGATATAGCATCCTCAGCGGATTCGTGAACAGTATGTCCCTCCTGCCATAGGAATTCAGTGGTTCTTAGAAATGGCCTTGTGACTTTTTCCCAACGGACAACATTTGCCCACTGATTTATCAAAACCGGTAGATCTCTCCATGATTTAATCCATTTTGAGTACATTGAGCAAATGATCGCTTCAGATGTAGGTCGTACTGCAAGTCTTTCTTCAAGTTTTTCATCACCACCAAATGATACCCAGGCTACTTCAGGAGCAAAGCCCTCAACATGTTCCGCCTCCTTTTTAAGGAAGCTTTCCGGAATGAATAGAGGAAAATAAGCATTCTTATGACCTGTCTCTTTAAACATTTTATCAAGATTATTTTGAATATGTTCCCATATCTCATAACCGTAAGGCCGAATCACCATCATCCCTTTCATTGTCGTGTAGTCAGCGAGCTCCGCTCTCTTTATCACATCAGTATACCATTTTGAAAAATCCTCAGATCGTTTTGTAATTTGTTTAATAAAATCCTTATCGGAACTCATACTCTCTCCTTTTTGAAATGCAATTGGATTAAAACTCCTAGCTTTTACCAAAGGTTTTATATCAGAATATTTGTGGTCAGTCAAATTAAATAGGCTCTGATATTGAAAAATACAGTAAAATTGTGTAAAATAAGAAACAGTTTATACATTAGGAGAATTAGAATGAGCGATGAAAAGAAAAATGAAGAAGTAACTGAACCGGTAGAAGAAAAAAAAACCGAAATAAAGGCCAAAGTTGAAGAGAAAATAACAGATGAAAAAATAGAAACAAAAGAGCCTGAAAAAAAGGAAAAAGTTGAAAAAACAGCGAAAAAGGAAGTTAAACCTCAAGTAGAAGAGAAAGTTGAGGACGCCGCTCCTGAAGAAGAGAAAAAACAGGCGGTTTCAAAAGATGAAATTGAAACAGAAACTGACCAGAGTGATGTTGAAGAGGAAAAAACTGAAAAAAAGAAGAACAGAATGGATATTGGGAACCTGAATTATTATCTTGAACTCAGAACTGATCTTCCTGAAATCAGATCAGGTGATGTTTTGAAAATGTTTTACAGAGTTGTTGAAGGTGGGAAAGAGAGAATACAGATTTTTGAGGGTACTGTAATAGCTATTAAAAATAGTGGTATTGCAAAAACCATTACTGTCAGGAAAACCTCCTTCGGAATTTCTATTGAGAGGATATTCCCATTAAACTCAAAGCTTGTTCAGAAGATTGAAATTATTAAACATTCAAGGGTCAGGCGAGCAAAATTGTATTATCTGAGAAAACTCAAGGGAAAAGCGGCACGTTTGAAAGAACTCAGGTGACCTGCAGTTTTGATATAGAAAAAAAATTATTGAATCAGAATTACACCCGTATTTGTGGAGTAGATGAGGTAGGAAGAGGTGCATTGTTCGGGCCGGTAGTATCAGGGGCGGTCATTTTAAATCCAAACAGGTTAAATTTTGAATTAGATGATTCAAAAAAAATCTCAGCAAAAAAAAGAGAAATCCTTGCAAAGAAAATCAAAACCCATGCTGTTAGTTATGATTTGCTTGAAATTACTGCCAAAGATATAAATTCACTTCATAAAAAAGGATTAACATTGAATGAGATAGAGGAAATAAGTTTTGCAAAATTGATAAATGGGATAAAACCACAACCTGATATAATTTATTTAGATGCTGCGGATGTTATTGAAGAAAGATTTGGAAAAACTATCGGGGGATTGTTAAGATTTAAACCCAAAAAAATTATTTCCAAGCATCGAGGTGACGCAATTTTTAAAATTGTAGGTGCTGCTTCGATTCTTGCAAAAACTGAAAGGGATCATATTATTGAGGAATATAAAAAGAAATACGGGAACATAGGTTCAGGATATCCAAGTGATCCCTATACGAAAAAATATTTGAAATCATATTATAATTCTCATCAAAAATTCCCTCCCATAGTTAGAACTTGGTGGAAAACTGCTGAAAATATTGTAAAAGAATATGATTTACAAAAGAAGCAGAAAAAATTAACAGATTTTTAATAATTGCAGCGAGTTTTGCCAATACAACATATAATTCAACTCTGCTTTCAATTATATAAAATCGAAGAATATTTATAAAAGTAATCCCTTAAGATTACTGTGAAAACAATTACTATAAAATTATCTCCAAGAGATGCTGAACGCCTAGATATGTATATAAAAGAAAAACAGTTCTCATCAAAATCTGAATTTATTCGAAATTTAATTCTCCAGAAATTGGATAAAGAATATGAACTTAAAGAACAAATGGGATGGCTTTCACTTGCAGAGCAAACACTTCAAAAACTGTGGAATAATAAAGATGATGATGAAATATGGAACAATTACCTTTAATTCAGCAAAGAAATTTAGTGTTACTCCCTTTTCCATTCTCGGATCAGAGTGGAAAAAAAGTTCGGCCAGTAATCATTTTAAGTAACTCATCTTATAATACAATTTCACAGGATGTAATAGTAATAGCCGTCACATCAAATACATCTCTCCCAAATTCTGTTTTAATCACTAATGATGATCTTGTAGAGGGTTTTTTAAAAACTAATAGTTGTGCAAAAGTTGATAGCGTTTTAAAAATCCATCAATCGCTTATTATAAAAAATATTGGCAGAATTTCAGTAGAAAAATATAAGAGGATAATAACAAAATTTGATTCACTAATTGAACTAGAAATCGACCAAATTGAAAAAGAAATTCGCTCTAATAATCAAAACGTCAATTGAATTACAAAAGAAGCAGAGAAAATTAACAGATTTCTAATAAATGAAAAAAATTAATCTTGTTTTATCTTTTTAATAGCTTTCACTCAGTAAAGCTCCATTTTACTTTATATTTCATCAAATCTTCTTTTCGATCTATTAAATTAGTTAAAGAAATTGCATCCATTTCTGCTTCTTCAATTGTTCCATTTGAAGCTGCTTTTAAAAAAGAATCTTTAGTTTTAAACTCCCATTTATCTAAAATATTATTAATTCGTTGGGTAATTAGCTGAATTTTGGAATTTAATAAATCTTCTAGTAGTTCTTTTTCAACTGGAATTGTAGCCATAATTTTTTCTCATTTAAAATAAAAAAACTCAAAGTATTATTTCTTTTGCTTTTTTTTGAATTTTGTTTGATCTGACATATTTAACATCGAAAAATATGCAAAATGTAAAAGAAAGTATACTCGCAGTGATTAAAAATCTACCCAATGATGCTTCATATGGTGATATAATGGAAGCTCTCTATATAAATCACAAAACTAATATAGGAATTGAACAATTGGAAAACTGAAATTCTTTAAGACTAAGTCAATTGGGATGGCTTTCACTAGCAGAGCAAACACTTCAAAATCTATGGAGTAATAAAAATGATGATGAAATATGGCGCAATTATTTCTAACTCAGCAAAGAAATTTAGTGTTACTCCCTTTTCCATTCTCGTATCAGAGTGAAGAAAAAAGTTCGCTTTTACAATTCACTAATTGAACTAGAAATCGACCAAATTGATAAAGAAATTCACTCTAATAATAAATAAAGTTCTAAAATTCAGAATAATAGAGACAGCGATAATCATAGTTGGATTTCAGAAATAATACTAAATTTTTAAAATTAAACATTTTTTACTTTAATTTTCTCTAAAAGTTAAAAAAAGAAGTTAGGTATGATCATTTTTGATCTTCTTCCTATTTTCTATATTTTTCAATAATCAGCCTTGATATCTTCCAAAAAGAACTACATGATCTGTTTGAAAAGAATTAATATTTACATTATCGATCACCATTAGACCAGATTCTTCCAGGGTTTGTATTTCTTTCTTAAAAATTTCTTTTGGATTCGCAACACTATCGATACTTCGAGATTTAACTGCAAAAATAAATTTTCCTACTCCAGGTTTTAAATACATCTTGGCATTTTTGATTAAGATTTCCGCTTGATTAGGCTGAGCCACGTCCATATAAATCAAATCGATTGCTCCAAAAATAAATTTTAAATATTCATGAGGTTGGTTAGCGTCACCGAGAATTGGAATGAGATTTTGACGATCTACTGAGTTTTGAACCAATTCTCTTAAACTCCTGGAAGAAAATTCAATCGCGTAAATGATTCCTTTGGTAACAATATCAGAAATATGACTTACGGTAGTTCCACTGGAAGCTCCTAGGTATAAAACTTTTGAAGAAGGATTAAGAAAAATTTTTCTCGCATTGCACTTTATTGCCGCACAAAGCTTAGATCGAAAAGGATTCCATTCTCTATATTGTAGATCACCGTCTAAGAGTAGTTTTTCTCCATAGACAGATTTATTAAAATCCAGATTAAGTGTGTAAATTCTTTGAGTTTCTTTATATCCCGAAAGAAATATTCCATCAAATTTATTATGTTTTTTGAATTTCGCCATTTTATCACCGTTTCTGATATTTAGATTTCTGATTTTTTGATTTCTGATATTTAGGTTTTTGATA
>DBOL01000102.1 GCA_002299555.1 Candidatus Aminicenantes bacterium UBA647 | reverse complement strand
TTAATTCTGATTCAGAAAGATCATAAAACCATTCCATATCACTCAATATTTTCCGATTTTTTCTTTTCTAAAATATTCTTTATGTTATCCGAAATTTCCATATGTTTTTGAAAAAAAGTCTTACAATCCCCATGTAGCCCTTTTTTTAAGATGTCATTAAAACGGGATTCAAGGTTTTTAATGTTTCTTATCAACAACTCCAAATCAACAACAACCTTCCCCCCCTTTTCCGATTTGATCCCACCTCTTTCATACAGGGCATTAAAAAGTATCATTGAAGGAGAACCCTTGTTCCCATTCATTTTTTTCAGTGCGTCTATCTTCTGAAGAAGGAAAGTGTATATCACCTCTTCCTTCACACCATCATCCAGAAGTTTTTTTTCTGCCATTCTAATAATGATCATTAAATAATTCAGGTCTGCACGTATCTCCTCGGCAGGAAAAAAAAGATTTTTCAGATCTGAACCTTTGAATACACTCTTTTCCTCTTTCACTTCAGTCTGAAAAGGAATTGCAAAATGGGCAGTATGATGAAGAAAAATATTTCTAATGAGCGATCCGGTATTTAATTCAGCAGATATTTTTTTTCGAAAAATTCTCTCAGAAAGAGGCTTAATCCTTTCGATAAAATATCTCTTCATAACATTTGATATTAAAACTACTCTTGGATGCAAATCTTTTTTAGACGGAGAATCAAAAACAAGTGATTCTCTCTTGAAATCTTCAGGATAAATCACTTCAAAAATTCTTACTAAATTATTTTCAGGGAAAAACCTCACATTTCTCTCAAGGATCCCTTTCTTTATCTCTGTTCTAACCTTGTCGAATAATTTGCCGGTCAACAAATTTTCCTCAACAGAAAACTTCAATACAACAGCTGAAATGGTTTTGCTCTTCTCAATGTATTTAAGAAGCAAAACCGATTTTGCCTCATTCGGAAAATAAAAATCTTTAAGGTCTGAATACTTGTTGTCTTTAAAAGTTTTTATCACATCCTCAAAATATTTTTTCTGATCTTTGGATCCTGAGGTCAATGCAGCTCTTTTCAGGTGTCTTACTATTCTCTTTTTCAGTTTAGAGAAAGAAGGCGTAGCTGATTCATTGATATTGAGAGAACATATCATTTTCGCTGTTCGTCTGAGCAACTTTGACAAATCTTCCTTTTCCTTACTTTTTTTGCCCTGATCGGCATTTACACAAGTCAGCATCACAAAAAGGAGAAGCAAGAGTATATTTAGTTTTTTTTTCATTTATTATAGTAATCAGATCCCTTGTAATAGCATATAAGATCATCAATGAAAACTTTAAAAACCGCAGAGGATGGTATAGCGAAAAGAAGTCCCCAGAACCCGAAGAACTGTCCGAACACTATTATTGATACCAGGACCCAGACAAAATGCAAATTTACCTCCTTACCAACTATTTTCGGATAAAAGAACCAATTTTCACTCCCTTTCACAATCACAAATACAAGAGTTATCAACAACAATTCCTCAATGGAATTGAAATGTACAAATCCTATGATCATTGAGATCGAATACCCGACTATTGTCCCGAAATAGGGGACAATATCCCCCAATCCCGCAAAAACTCCTATCAGAATCGAAAAGGGAAGACCGATAAGCGTAAGACCTATCGAATATAGAGTTGCAAGGATAATAATAACTATTATCTGCCCCCTTATGAACCCAGAAAGTATTTTATCTATCTTTAACAGCTTTCTTTTCATTCTCCAGCGGTACTTCATGGGAAGAAGGGAGTAAAATGTTTTCTCTATTTTTCTCTGGTCCTTAATAAAATAGAAAGAGAAAAGAGGAATAAGGATCAGATACAAAAAGGTTAGCAGGATACTGTACAGACTGGAAAAAGCGGTGAGAAGAAATGTTGACAATCCGGACAAAGAGTCATTAAGCCACTCACTGACCTTCGACATCAGGTCAAAATCTCCGATATAATCTGAAAAATGCTTTGTTAGATACTCTCCTAACCCCCGGATACTATTTGAAAACTTTTTAATAATCCCCGGAAATTTCTGTGCAGCACTTTGAATTTGATCAACAAGGTAGGGAAAAAGATTGACTAATAGAAATGTAAATACGAATATGAGGAATAGAATTAGTATCCCTGATATAAATCCCCTTGAAAATTTTGTGATCTTTTCAAAATAATCAGCGATGGGATTGAAAAGATAGGATATTATTATTGAGAAGAAAATAGGTGTGGAGAGGAGCGGGATGTGCTTAAGACTGAGAATTGTACCGAGAATTATCAGGACATAAAAAATCAAGGCATAAAGTGATGGTGGTACTGAAATTTTCTGCTTCATATAATATGAATTATCAGAAAATAGAATTATTGTAAAGACGGTAGCATATTTACTTTTAAATTCTATTTACTTATAATTTGGTTGGAGGAAGAGCGTGAATATAATAGAAGTTCTAAAAGGATTTGAAAAAAAGATGTTGTCTCCGGTTCCGAAAATAGTTTATTCAAGCCTATACAAGAAAGTGAGAAATAATTTTTACTTTGAGTTCGAGGATGAAAGAGAGCAATTCCTCTTCTCTCCACATTATGTCCCACTCAGGGGAAGGATGGGGAAACAAATGAAAGATTTTATAGAGAGTAATGAGGCTATCCTCAGTGAGATAAAGGATTTCATATTGAATTCACTTTTTGTTTACAGTGCATTGATCGAGGAAAATTCCTATTACCTCTCTAACTCTCAAAGTATTTTCATAGCACGACTTATCCACAAAAGAGATCTCAGATTTGAAGTAAAATTTTATACTCATTATCAGGATGAACTTGAAAGCTCATACAAAGACAAGATTTATATAGGAAGAGATTTTTTAAATCTTTATAAGTTCGAGAGAAAATATCTCGGCCTTAAGAAATACTATAAATCTCTGGAAGAGCAAAATGAAAAGATTCAGGAACGGGCAAAACATAAACTCCGCTATTACGAAGATTACAAAAAGAATTTTATGGATGAGATAGACTATCTTGTAAAAGACGTAGTAAATGAATCGATGGAGAGGCTCCCATTCCTCCAAGAGACAAAAATGATTGATATCCCCAAGGGAAATTTATCTGGCGTTCTTGACCATATACTCTACCTCCTGAATCTAATGATAGAGATGAGAGATTTTACTGAGGAATTTGAAAACAAACTGAGACTTCGTGAAGAAAATGACTTTGTAAAATATCTTACAAAATTTTCCAAGGATCTGATAGACGGTATAAGATATTTGAGAAAACTCACATTTCAGCTTCACCTGAAAATATCAAAATATAAGATATAGAAATGCTTAAGTCATCCTCCTGGATAAAGGAATATGCTGAAGAACATTCTCTGATAGCCCCATTTGTCGACCACTCCGAAAGAGAGAATACCATTTCCTACGGTTTGGGCCCATACGGATATGACCTGAGACTATCCAAAGACTACAAAAAGATCAAAGCTGCAAATATCAGCATCGACCCCTATACCACTAAAGACGATGATTATGAAGCGCTTTCGGGGAATACAATCGAGATTGCTGCCAACTCATATATATTAGGAAAAAGCCTTGAATATATAAAAATACCAAAGAAAATACTCGGCCTGGTATTCGGGAAATCAACCTATGCAAGAGCAGGAATTCTTATAAATGTAACTCCGATAGAACCGGAATGGGAGGGGTTTTTAACGATCTCAATATCCAATGTATCCGGTAACAGAGTCAAACTGCATCCGCTTCAGGGAATCGCACAAATAGTCTTCTTCGAAAGCGATCTTCCGCCTCTATACTCATATAGCGACCTGAAAGGTAAATATAACAAGCAGAATGATATCACTATCTCAAAGGTTTAGAGAAAGCTACAGATCTGTCCTTGACTCTGCACTTGATGCAGTCAACCCTGCAATTCTAATAACTAAACACGTTAGCATCCACAATAACACTCTGAAAATAAGAGAACATTATTTTGATCTCTCTGAATTTGAGAAGATCTACATGATCGGAATAGGGAAAGGTGCTCCCGGTCTGTATAAAGGACTGATGGAAATACTGGGTGAAAACATATCAAAAGGAATAATTATTTCAGGTGAAAATTTCAAGCCAGATTCAGAAAAGATATTTTCATTTAAAGGAGATCATCCTGTCCCCGGTGAAAACAGTCTCCGTGCGGCTGAAGAGTTGAAAGATTTTGTCAGTAATATTAACAAGAAAGACCTGGTTATAACACTAGTGACTGGGGGCAGCTCTTCAATGATAGTCTCGCCTCCGGCAGGGATCGGGATTAACGACATTTCCGGAATAAACCACTTGTTGATAAGGTCAGGAGCATCTATACAGGAGATCAATTGCATCAGAAAACACTTGTCAACAATAAAAGGCGGCCTTTTAGCTAAGATGATCTGCCCGGCAAAGATCATTTCACTTATAATGTCCGATGTCCCGGGATCTGATCCGGGAGTTATTGGTTCGGGCCCGTTTTATGGAGATATGTCTACATTTCAGGATGCTGTCGATATTCTCAACAAATATTCGCTTATACAAAAAGTGAGCAAAACTATTTCCGAATATCTTAAAAAAGGTGCTGCAGGAGATATTGTCGACACGCCGGAACCAGATGATCCGATATTAAGCAAAAACATAACATTTGTTATCGGAGAGAACATCATTGCACTTAATGCCGCAAAAGCGAGAGCTGAAGAATTGGGGTTCAGGTCAGAGATAGTGAGATCAGATGAAACGGGTGATGTTCGAAGTGCAGCAAAACGTTATGGAGAATTGATACGGAAAAGGTTAAAAAATTGCAAAACCACAGAAGGAGGGCTCCTGTTACTTGCCGGAGGAGAATTTACAATAAAAGTATCAGGCTCAGGTAAAGGAGGGAGGATCCAGGAGTTTCTTCTATTACTTCTCCCTGAACTTAAAGAGATATCAACACCTTATTTAATTGCCGGAGCAGGCACTGATGGCCGGGACGGAATAACAGATGCAGCAGGAGCCTGGATTGATGAAAATACTTTCAGATCTTCCGGGACTGACCCGAATGATATTATTTCCGGCTATCTTAAGAATAATGATTCATACAATTATTTTAAAAAATCAGATCAATTGATATTTACTGGACCAACAGGGACCAATGTGATGGATATATTTTTATTCTTTATTAGCTGACCTATCCACCGCTTATAAGGTGAACAGCGGCAACATTATCACCACTTTTAATTATTGAATCAGAGTATTCCGGCCTTTTTATCAATTTTCCATTTATTTTGACAATTATCATAGGAAATGTGAAGTTCTTCAACTTTAATAACTCCTCCACGCTGATCTCAGTATGATCTTTAAAGAGCTCTTCCCTGTTGTTTAATAATATCTTCATCATCACTCACTAAATAATTGAAACCCTTT
The DNA here is from genome assembly GCA_002299555.1 of Candidatus Aminicenantes bacterium UBA647. Classification (GTDB taxonomy): domain Bacteria; phylum Acidobacteriota; class Aminicenantia; order UBA2199; family UBA2199; genus UBA647. Next base: position 20,957 of record DBOL01000102.1, on the reverse strand, counting down.
CCCCTTTTTTGTGCTTATTTACCTGTCCTATCAAATAATATTTTTCTTTTATAGATTTAAGGATGTTTTCCGTTTTAGAAAGATCTTCTCTGGCTATTACAAGGATCATTCCGATCCCCATATTAAAAACCCTGTATTGCTCTGATTTCTTTACTTTCCCCTTTTCAATAAGAAAGTTAAAAATATCGGGCACTTTCCAGGTCCTCTCAATTCTCACTCCAAGACCATCCGGAAGGGTTCTTGGGATATTGTCCGTAAATCCTCCGCCGGTTACATGGACCATCCCCTTTATCAGGTTCTTTTTCATTAATTCCATTACAGGTTCAAGATAAGATCTATGCGTTTCAAGAAGTTCTTCGCCGATCGTTCTCTTAAGTTCTTTAACTTTGCTGTTTACAGACAATTTCAGTTTCTCAAATACTATATGCCTTGCAAGAGAATAACCGTTTGTATGGAGCCCGGTGGAGGGTAATCCAATTAAAAGATCTCCATCTTTGATCCTGCTTCCATCAATTATTTTATCCTTATCAACTATCCCGACTATAAACCCTGCAACATCATATTCGTTTTTCTGATAAAACCCGGGCATCTCAGCAGTTTCTCCACCCAGCAGTATAAAATTATTGTCCACACATCCGTCAAGAAGTCCGGTAACGATCTCCTTTATTACATCGGGGTCAACCTCGCCAGTCGCAATATAATCAAGGAAGAACAGGGGTTTTGCTCCATAAACAAGGATGTCGTTAACACAATGGTTCACCAGGTCTTTCCCGATCGTATTATTAATTCCGGTCTTAAATGCGATCTTAAGTTTAGTCCCGACCCCATCAGCTGATGATACAAGGACCGGATTTTTAAGCCCTGCTTTCAGTGGGTAAAATCCACTGAACTTTCCGATCTCTTTCACTCCATACTTTCCGGCCATTTTTCTGATCTCTTCGACAGCCTTGTTACCTTTGTCAATATTAACACCGGCTTTCTTATACAGATCTTCGCTCATTTGAATTTTCCTTTAATGATATTCCCAAAGCAGATTTTAATTTCAATTCCTGTAATTGTCAATATTGTTGCAGCTCTTTTGGCATTAATATGATTGCATAATAAGTCCGGTTCAGCATATAATTTCCAATTAAATATCTTTTAACAGGAAGGCAAAAATGAGAACAAAAGTATTAACAATCACTATCCTGGCCATATTACTTCTCTTCAATTCTTCTTTTTCAGCTGAAAAAGACAACACCCTGGAGGATGTTAATAAACTGAGCGGACAAAAGGAATATACAAAAGCATTAGAACTACTTGACCAGATAACTCTAAAGAACGGCTCATCAGTAAAACTGCTGGGTGCAAAAGTTAAGATTCTGCTTAAATTGAACCGGAATAAAGAAGCGCTTGATGTAATTATAAAATCTTACAATATTAATCCCCGGAAATCCCCCTGGAGATGTATGGAGATCGTATCAATATGTCTGAAACTAAAAAACAACGAAGAGGCGTTCAAATGGCTTGATAAAGCTGTTAACCAGGGTCTTTTGTCATATAGCGCTCTTTACGATAAAGAATATGAATCACTGAAAAAAGACAAACGCTTTGATTTAATTATTAAAAGAATAAAAACCGTGATAGGTATAGGGAAACCTGCAAAGAATTTCACTACTACTTTAATTTCAGGAGAAAAAATCTCCCTCTCCGGCCTTAAAGGAAAAGTTGTATTGATTGATTTCTGGGCAACCTGGTGTCCTCCCTGCATCAAAGGGATCCCTCATATTAAAGAACTTTACAAAAAGTATAAAAATCGAAATTTTGAGATCATAGGGATCAGCCTGGACAAGAAAAAAGAACTGGTAGAAAAATATATTTCCAAAGAACAAATAAAGTGGAAAATGATCTATTCAGGTAAAGCCTGGGCTGATGATATTGCAAGGTATTATAAAGTTAATCTAATCCCCTCATATTGGATAATTGACAGAAAAGGAATCTTAAGAGATTTCGGAATCCATCTCCGGGATGAACACAAATTGAAACAGGCTATCGAAAAACTGCTTTAGATAACATCCTACTTGTAAACACGGCTGTTGTGCTTTAGCCAGCCGTCCTTATGGAGTCCGTTCGGGTCATGATGGGTCCAGTGGACAACACCACCCTTTGGATTCCACTCATATTCACCATAAAACTGCACAATATCTCCTCTTTTCAAGAATTTTATTCTCGGGGCAACATCAATATTGTGTGCAATTAATACAGTATGACCCGAATCCAGCTTAAGGATAAATTTTTGATGCCTGTCACCATAGTTGTCGTCGCTAAGTATCCGGCTAACCTTCCCTGAACCGCTGACCTGTTCATCCTTTAGCCGTTTGTGGACAGCATTTAAAACACTCTGGTTAGTAACTTCAGACCGGGTCGAAGGGGAATCAGCAGGACTCCTGTCATTTTGAACATATAGATAGGACGCTATCCCGATCAAAACTATAATAAAAAAATTCTTTATATATTTCATTATTACAAAAGCTGTTTGACCCGGCCCACCTGTCCGTCTTTCAATCTGACTTTTATCCCATGCGGGTGAGACAGTGATTTTGTGAGAATATTTTTTACAACACCCTCTGTCAGTTTGCCGCTTCTCTGATCATGCTTCAATACAATTGCAACCTTACATCCCACTTTGATATTCTCTCTTTTATTACCATCCATCCGGCTATATTACCATGATTCAAACCAAAAGCTGTATGATAACCTATGAGTAAGAGCTCAAAACTATAATCTACTTCACAACTATGTAAAAAAGTATGGCTGTAGAAGCAGTTTGTTTAAATTCAGACCTGATTAATTATTGTAAAAATATATAGATCATACTGCCGGTAAAAATTATTTGTATGATAAATACCATACTCCCTATCAGCAATGCAGATCTCCCGTCTCTTAATATGCTGACAAAAGTGATTCTCAGCCCAATTCCGGCCATCGCTATAAGAAGAGCGTATTTACTAATTTCGCTTATTATAATTATGTTTTCCGTAGGTAATAATCTAAAAGTGGGAATAAAAGAGAATAGTATGAACCCGATAATAAATATTGGAACATTATTCTTTTTTACTCCACCCCTACAATCTTTTTCAGGGCCTCTTTTTAAAAAAACAAAAATCAGGATAATAACTACCGGTGTTAACATTAATACCCTGGTCATCTTTACAATAATTGCAGTTTGCCCTGCTAATTCACTTACAGAAAATCCAGCTGCAACAACATGACCTACAGCTTGCAAAGTATTTCCGATAAGAACACCGGAATTTATGTCTGTAAATTTTAAAATAAGAATATCAATGAGCGGGACTAAAAAAATGCCTATTGTGCCTAAAAAATTTACAATTGTTATCGATAGTCCCACTTTCTGCTCATTTACTCCGATTATCTCTTTAGTTGCTGCAATTGCAGAGCTCCCGCAAATTCCATTGCCAATACCAAGAAGAAGAGCAAATTTCCTGTCAAATTTAAATATCCCGGCTAAAGTAATGGACGAAAATATTGTTACCACCAGTGCAGCAATGATTATCAGGATAGATCTGTACCCAAGTTCTTTTAAAATAAAAAAATCCAGATTAACACCCATCAATGCTATTGCGATTGACAATATATATTTTCCACTTATCGCAATTCCCTTTTCAAATATTTCCCCGGGCTTAATAATATTCCCAATAACAACACCCAGAAGAATTGATATTGTGATAGCCCCAAGAGGAATGTAAGCGGACAATAACAATGCCGCTATCCCGATAATTATACATAAAACCAATCCGAATGATGATCTTGTTAAGCTCGCCACTTATATATTTCTTATCCCGTCAAATATTTTCAGTTTTTTCTTTTTTTCCTGTAGCCTTTCGATGATTCCGGGGTGTTCTGTTTCTTCTTCTTCGCAGCAAAAAATTCCTGTTTTTTCCTTTGTTTCTCCTTTTCCCACTCCTTATTCTCTACTGAGCTCCTAGGTTTGTCTGTCTGGGGGAAAGGATTGTCTTTTACAACCTCAATTTTCTGTTTTATCAATTTTTCAATGTCTTTTATATAAACATTTTCTTCAGGTTCACAAAGGGATATGGCATTACCCTCTTCTCCCGCCCTCCCGGATCTCCCTATCCTGTGAACATAAGTTTCGGCTACATTCGGTATATCATAATTAATTACATATTTTAATTTTTCAATGTCGATACCTCTGGCGGCAATATCTGTTGCAACCAATACCCTGACCTCTCCGGCCTTAAATCGAGAAAGCGCTTTTTGTCTCTGGTTCTGAGCTTTATCACCATGAATGGCTGCTGTTTTAATCTTTTGTTTTTTAAGATTGCTAGCTATTCTGTCTGCGCCATATTTTGTTCTGGAAAACAATAACACCTGATCTATCTTTTGATCCTTAAGGATATGTAGAAGTAAATCTTTTTTGCTTGGTTTATTTGTATAATAAAGAAAATGACGTACAGTTTCAGCAGCAGATGAAATAGGACTGACATCCACTTTTTTCGGGTTTGTTAATATTTTCCTTGAAAGTTCTACAATATTATCCGGCATTGTTGCAGAAAAGAACAAAGATTGCCTTTTAGCCGGTAATTTTGTGATTATTTTCCGGATATCATGTATGAATCCCATATCAAGCATCCTGTCTGCTTCATCGAGAACAAAATATTCAACATCCTTTAATTTAATGAAGCCCTGCTCCATAAGATCAAGCAGCCTTCCGGGTGTTGCAACAAGAATGTCTGCACCTCTCCGGAGAGCATCTGTCTGTCTCCCCTGGGTAACACCTCCAAAAACAACAGTATTTTTTATCCACGTGTATTTCCCGTATGTCGTAAAGCTCTCCCCGATCTGAATTGCCAATTCGCGAGTGGGGGTAATAACCAGAGATTTAATTTTACGTGCACCTTTACTCTTCTTACGCGCCAGAAAAAGATGCTGAAGGATCGGAATTGCAAAAGCTGCGGTTTTCCCAGTCCCCGTCTGAGCACTTCCCAAAACGTCACTCCTGTTTATTATCAATGGAATGGCCTTCTCCTGGATCGAAGTAGGCTCAACATATTTTTCTTCTTTCAGAGCCCTTAAGATAGGCTCAATTATTCCCAGCTCACTAAATTCCATATTTCACTAATACTATCCTGTATGTTTTTTCATTCATTTTGTTTCCCCTTAAATGGTAAGTTCAGCGCCAATTTTAGTTTCATTACCGGTATTTGTCAATTAACCGGCTTTCTGCTGAACTGGTAATTTCGCATCACCCCTGCATTTATTCTTTCAAACCAGCTAAAAATGTTTCCAACTTTCTGTTAAACAGATCAGGATTGTCAATGTTTGCACAATGACCTGCGTCTTTAATCATATAATATTTGCTATTATCAATTTCGGCTTGCCACTCTTCAGCTATTTCTTTTATTAATTGAATATCAAATTCACCTGCTAATATCAGGCTCGGATACCGTGTTTTTATCTTCTCTCTATCTTTTATCACATTTTGAAGTCCCGGCATTACCATAAATGATCTTCTCTCATAAAAGCTGGTAGTTTCATAAAAAAGGGCCTGTCCCCTTTCTGATATACAAGTTAGCTCTGCAACTTTTTTTCTGAATGAGTTCATTGAGAAAATGGCCCTGAATACCATACTGAAGATTGCAGATCGTTGAGCTTTTGCAACTCTCTTATTATTCTCATTTATATTATATCCGCCTAGCACTGTCATAGATTTAACTTTTTCAGGATAATTAAGTGCAAAAAATTGAGCGATCAAAGATCCCATTGAAACTCCGACAAGGTGTGTTTTGTTAAATCCTTCAATTTCCAGAATTTTATCAATATGTTCTAAAGATATATCAATTTTATCTTTTGTTCCATTTGCTTTGGATAATCCGTGTCCAATTAAATCAATAGTAATGACTCTGTAATTTTTTGAGAAAAAATCAATTTGTTGATCAAACGCTCTATGGTCGGAATATGCAGGATGCAGAAAAGTGATCAGATCACTGTTTTCTTTTCCTGACACAAAATAATGGATCTCATAATTTTCTCTTTTTAGAGTCTTATGCTCAATTATACTTTTAATCTGAACATTAAATTCACTTTTTACCTTCATTTTTTCCTTTTTTTCACTGGATTTACGAATAATTCTAGTTTCAACACCAATCTTTGTCAATCTGACACCATCATCATCATCCGGTTCGGGATCTCTTTCCCGGGTTCAGCGACTGATTGGGAAGAAACTACCATAGATGTCGTATTTTTTTTATGATCTGAAGTAAGAATGGCGGAATAAGGGAAATCAGGATATCCTTCATTGATGATTTCAGTGTTTTGATCTTATCAGGTGACAGCTTCAACTTTTTTGTGGACAAAGTATCATCAGCATAATTGATTCGTTTCAAATACCCTTTGGGGTTCCATGTTATCAGAAAAGATTCTCTACTCCTGTCACTTTCGAAGTGAGGGTTGGAATTCACAAAAGATTCAATGGATTCATAAGGCCCGGGATTTGGTCCTGTAGCCAATCCATGATGACATATGCTGTCTTCAACTATGAAGTAGTTTCCGGGAGTTACCAATCCGGAATATGTTTCCAATACTTTCAGAGTATTTTCATACGTGTGTGCACTATCTTCTATTACCAATACGCTCTCGTCTTCTGAGATCAGCTTCGTCACTTTCTCAAAAGACCTGCAGGCATCTCCTTTAATAAGGGTAATCCGATTATGATTCCTTACATGTTCTGGTACCTTTGCATGCGACATATCAAGACCGATAACTCTACCATTATCAAGAAGATCACAAATATGCGCCAGCGCTAAAGTACTTCCACCATAATTATTACCAATCTCAATTATTACATCCGGCCTTGTTTCAGATATGATTTCCTGATATATCCAAAAATCAACCGGGCTTTTTTGAGTCGGGATTCCATGATACGTGGTTTTTGTCATTATTCGATCCTGAATAAGGTGCAAAACATTGGACAACGGCATATCCAGATTATCTTCCATATAGGTGATCATAAATATTCTCCTAGTTGTTTCAAGCTTCTAAGATGTTGACAAGTCATTGCTATTTATTGTACCAACTTCTTTTCCTGACACCAAATAGTGAATTCCATAATCATCTGTTTTCAAGGCTTTATGTTCAATTGTACTTTTGATCTGAACACTAAATTTGTCATTTTTATTCATTACTTTTCCATTTTTCCACGGATTTAGAACCGAATCTAGTTTCAACACCAATATTTGTCAATCTCAGTATCCGAGTATTTTCTTTATAAAGTCAAAATGTCAAGCACCGTCCTCCATCGCGATGTTGACTTGATCCCTAAATCATATAGAATTGAGTATTCCAGGAGAAGACATGTATGAAGAAGAATTGAAGATTGGGCTTGAAGCGGTTGATAAGGCAATGAGGATAAGCCGGAAGATCCAGAAAGAGCTTACAGCTGGAGACAAGATCGACAAATCGGATAAAAGCCCAGTAACCATAGCTGATTTTACATCCCAGGCGGTAATATGCAGTATTCTGAACAACGAATTTCCGGATATTCCTATAGTCGGTGAAGAGGAATCAACAGATCTTAAAAAACCCGAAAACAGCGGCGTATTCATTAAGATCGAAAATTTCCTGAAAAACGAAAAAAATCTTTATGACAGGCTCTATAAAAACGATATCCTGGAGAGTATAGATCTCGGCTGTGCAGAGCCGAATCCAAACATATTCTGGACACTTGATCCGATAGATGGAACAAAAGGATTCCTGCGGGGAGAACAATATGCCGTAGCACTTGCCCTGATAAAGAATGGAGAAGTAATTCTTGGAATTTCAGGCTGCCCAAACCTTAGTATCGAAAAAGAGCCAGGCAATGAAGGGTTCATTTTCTTCTCAGTGAAGGGTGAAGGATCATCACAAATAAATTGTCAGACACAAGAATCCAAAAAGATCGTTGTTACTGATCATATGGATAAAAATAAAATGAGGTTTGTTCAAAGTTATGAGTCAGGGCACGGAAATCTTGAACTCCAGACAGATATCGCTAAAAAACTCAAAATAAGTGAACCACCGGTACAATTAGACAGTCAGGTGAAATACGGGATCGTTGCTTCGGGTAATGCAGAAATATATCTGAGGATCCCAAACCCGAAATCTCCGGATTACAAAGAGAAGATATGGGATCATGCAGCAGGAAGCATCATTGTTGAGGAGGCAGGGGGAATTGTTTCTGATATTAACGGTAAATCCCTAGATTTCAGCCTGGGATCAACACTGTCCGGCAATACAGGGATCCTCGCCACAACTTCAGGATTGCATAAAGAGATTCTGGATATCATAAGCAACTCTTGATAATGACTCTTATTTTATAAAATGGAGCTCATACAGATTGGAAAGATCATTTCTCTGATCATAACACTGCTGATACTGTTAAAGTTAAGAATAAATATATCTCTGGCCTTACTTTTATTATCACTTTACTCAATAGCCCTTTTTTCATTAAGTATTGAAACGGCACTCTCGTCATCAATTGATATTCTTATAGATAAAACATCGATCAGACTATATATCATAATCCTTTCAGTGCTTTATATCACAATGATCCAGAAACAGGAAAAAATGTTCGATCAATTATTATCTTCACTCAGATCCATATTCAGAAATGACAAGTCAGTATCTATGATAGCACCTTCAATAATCGGGCTTCTTCCAATGCCGGGCGGGGCATTGGTCTCAGCTCCACTGGTAGAAAAATCTACAAACAAAATGGCTATGAGCGGTGAGTTTAAAACATTTTTAAATTACTGGTTTCGTCACATTTGGGAATTTGTATGGCCCATATATGCCGGGCTGCTCCTTTTCGAAGCAATGTCAGGAATTCCTCTGAAAAAAATCATCATTACTCAGGCACCTTATACAATTCTAAATATTATCAGTGGTATAGTAATTTTTTCTTTATATATGAAGAGAAATGATATCTCAAATTTTCATTTAGCAGATAACAGCTCCATAAAAAAGACAGTGAAAGATTTCCTGTGGGGGATCTGGCCAATTCTGATAATTATTGTTTTGTTTTTTGTTTTTTCGATCCCATTATATATTTCACTGATTCTTACAGCTGTATTGCTAACATTGATAAAAAAGATCCATATAAAAAATATTGTACAAATGATGATTTCTCCCATAATGTGGAAAACAATGCTCCTCATGGCATCAGTTCTGGTCTTTCAGAGAATAATATATCAATCAAATATTTTCGGCTCTGCAGCAAGTGGAAATATTTCTTTCTCTTTTCTGATCTTTCTCTGTTTCCTTATATCATTCTCAATTGGATTTCTTACGGGGGTAAACACTGCATATATAGCAATCTCTTACCCCATTCTTCTTCCTCTGATACAGCATCTGCCTAATTTCGTTGATCTATCGATCTATATTTATGTTATCGGATTTGCCGGAATTCTACTTTCCCCTGTACATCTATGCCTTGTCCTTACCAACGAATATTTTAATTCAAATTTATTCAAGGTCTATAAATACCTTCTTCCACCTGTAATTTTATTAATGATATTAGCAACTTTTATTGTGGTTCAAACGTAGACTTGGAGTGATATCGATATTGACAAAGTTTCGTTAATTATTTAGACTGAGAATCACAAAGTGGGGTATAACAATGTATAAGATTGGTTTAACCGGCGGAATATGTACGGGGAAAACCTACGTCCTTAACATTCTGAAGGAAGTAGGCTGCTATACCGCCAAGGCTGATATAATTGCAAAAAATATTATTTTTTCAGGAGATTCAGAGATCTCTTCAAAAATTATCGAAGTTTTCGGAAGTGACATTTATGATAAAGATTCAGGATTGAACAAAGAAAAATTTTCGAAATTACTTTTTGAGGACCCGGAAAAGAGAAATTTCATAAATAATTTTATTCACCCACTTGTGGCATCTGAGAGAGACAAGATGTACAAAGATCTTGAAAAAGCAAAGATCGAGGGATTTTTTGTATATGAATCCGCACTTCTCGTTGAATCCGGAACATACAAATCTTTCAATAAAATCATCGTCACTTACACCAATTCTGAAGAACAAAGAAAAAGACTAACAGAACGGGACGGGATAGGACTGGAAGAAGCTGAGGAACGGATAAGGGCTCAATTTCCTATATCGGAAAAACTTAAGGTGGCCGACTATTCAATTGACACCTCCGGATCTCATGATGCCACGAGAAAGAACACCCTTGAAACATTTTATTTATTAAAAAAAAGTTTTGAAGAGAACAAGAAATGAACAAATCCAGTTTTATATCAAAATCACTAAAAATTCTTAATTTAAAGGGCAGTTCCGGAAGTTTAGAAATCACCAAAGCTTACCTGAATTTAACTCATTCAGCTAAATTCAGGAAAGTTTTCATTCTGAATGAAGAATTAAAGAACGAGTTTATCAAATATCACGAAGCATATGTTCTTGCTATCCGGGAATTGTCGTACACTGCGGCCGAAGCCACTCCTCAATATTATCCGCCCGGGCAAGTTGTAGATCTACTTTTTAACCAGGGACTTTACCACCTTCTGAAAGAAAATTTCCTGAAGGCAGGGGAGAAGCTGGAAGAAGCAGCCCGAATGAACAATAAACATGCTCTTACAAAGATATACCAGGGGTATATTCTGATGAAGAGGAAAAACTATTATGCAGCAGAAAACTATTTTCTTAAAGCAATTGATTTGGACAGAGAGAATGAATACAGCTGGTTTTTTCTCGGTCAAGCTTACCTCAAAGCTGAAAAATCAGACAAGTCATCTGCCGCTTTCAGAAAAGTTGAGACTCTCTCTTTTTACAATAATGAAATAATCGCTGAAACAAGGGATGCTTTCAAGGAGATTGAGAAATTGAGGATGAAGAATAGCAAAAAATCAATCATCTCCCGGATCTTCAAGAAATAGACCGCCCTTATAAAAATCTTTTTCACCTTCACTTTTTGCAATTACAACAGTGCCGATACTATCACTGAAAACATTTATCATAGTCCTGAACATATCAAGAGGCCTGTCAACAGCAAGCATAGTACCGATAATAATTGCAACATCCGCATCCTTGAATCCGATTGCCTGTGTTACGATAAATATAACAACAAGCCCCGCACTTGGGATCCCGGCCGCACCTATCGATGCCAGAAGTGCGGTTATAACAACTACAAACTGCTGGATCAGAGTGAGTTCAAGCCCCATAACCTGACTGATGAATATTACGCCGGCACACTCATACAATGCCGTTCCATCCATGTTCACTGTTGCACCCAGAGGCAGAACAAAACTTGATATCCGGTTTGATACTCCTACATTTTTTTCCACATTTCTCATTGTGAGCGGAAGTGTTGCAGAGGAGGAACTTGTTGAAAATGCAGTTGCAAGCGCTGAGGCCATTGCTTTAAAGTGTTTTACAGGGTTCATCCTTGTAAGCAAAAAGAAGATTAAAGGGAGAGTTATGAGAAGATGAATCGATAATCCAGCAGCGATCGTGAACATATATTTGCCAACTGCTCTGATCATATCAAATCCCGTTTTTGCCACAACTGCAGTCATCAATCCGAAAACTCCGATCGGAGCAAACTTAATAATGATCTCGGTTACTTTCATCATTAGTTCAAAGAATGAATTAAAGAATTTTTTTATATAGTCTCCGTGCTCCGGTTTAAGCCTTGAAATACCTATTCCGAGTATGATGGAAAAGAAAATAACGCCAAGCATATCTCCGGATGAAGCAGCATGAACAGGGTTAACCGGTATCATTCTTATCAGAATATCCATAACTGATCCAGGTGTTTTCAGCTGTCCCGGATCAAATCCTTTGTTCACCGGAATATCTACTCCTACTCCCGGAGTTAAGAGGTTACAAAGTGTCAGACCTACAAGAATTGCAAACATACTTGTGACAATATAGTATGTCATGGTTTTCAATCCTATCCTTCCCAGCTTTTTCCCTTCACCTATATTTGATACGCCGCTCACGATAGAAGTAAAGATCAGAGGAACTATTATCATCCTTAATAACCGGATAAACACTACACCCAGAGATGAAAACACAGAAAAAATCGGCCCGGATGGTTCTCCGCTATAAACACTTTGAAATATTGCTCCCGTACCTGCTCCAAGGACCATTGCAATCAGAATTTGCCAGTGAAGTTTCAGCTTCATTAATCCTCCTTTAGAATGATAGACAACTATGATATAGTTTCCATTCTAATGAAATGGATTAACATTTTCAAGGAAACTTTTTATGTCTCCTCAATACACCTAACCACTAAACTCCTCGGTTTTCTTGAAAAACTGCTTATTGCATATATATTTGGGGCATCCGAGGTATCTGATGCATATTTTTTTTCCTTTGCAGTTTTCATAATAATCTTTGATTTTTTCAATGAATCCACATCTCCGGCACTTTTACCTGAATACGTTAAGAGTGTTACTCCTGAAGAAAAAAAAAGACTCTTCAATTCAGCATTTTCTTTTCTCATTACAATCGGGTTTTCCCTTTCGTTGCTCATTTTCTTCTTTTCCCCCTGGATCATAAGAAATTTCTCCAGCTTCCCTCAGGAAACCGCCGGAATAACCATTGCATATTTAAGGATAATCTCATTAGGGATCGGCTTTATCATCGCATCCATTTCAACTTACCTTTTGATCAATTCAAACCAGAAGTTTCTCCCTGCTTCAATGGGAGATCTGATGTTCAAGATAATTGGTTCGATCTTCATTCTATATACTTTTATTGATAAAGATGCAGGCCTTACCCCTCTTGCCATCGGTATCGCACTCGGGTCACTATTAAAACTCTCAACACACATCCTGTATCTAAAAAAGCGGGGGTTGACGCCACTACTGAGTTTTAATTCAAGTATAAAAAAAGTTCTTAAACTATCAGCACCAATGATCATAGGGATATTTTTTGCAAAATTCCGAATACTATTTGATAATTATATAGTTTCCGGAATGGCAATCGGGAGTGTAACAGCTCTTCAATACGGCTATAGGGTCATGGAGTTCGGGATAGTTGTGATCCTTGAGCCCTTTTCGACCGTGATCTTCCCCGAGTTTGTAAGGTTGATAAAAAATCCCGAATTATTTATAGAAAAGATATCCTCAGGCCTGAAATTGTTACTAACAGTCTTCCTTCCTGTATCATTGATGGCGTTCATTTTCAGAGTTGAGATAATCACGATCCTTTTCGGTCGTGGTGCGTTTGAACATTCGGACATTCTTGTCACATCTGCAGCATTTTCGTATTACGCCCTGTCAATGTCATTTATCTGTATAGATCTACTCTTATCCAGAAGCCTCTTTGCACTGGAAGACACAACTTTCCCGGCACTATTCGAGATCACATCAATTTCATTTCACATCATTTTTGCATTATCATTTAAAAGTTCGGGAATTCATATTATTTCATTGGCCTTTCTGTTGAACAGGATCATAAAATCTTCTCTTTTGTATATCAGGTTCAGGTTCAAAGCCGGATCACATTTACAAATCGGTATTTTTACATTAAAGATCATTTCGTTTCTCATGTTTAATACCGTTTTAGTTAAAATTCTGAAAAATTATGTCCATTTTTTTCAAAATGGGGGAGCATTTACATTCCTTGCTCTCACTTCTATTTTTGTATTATTTTATTTTGCTGAACTCTATATTTTCGGAATTTTCAAAGAGATATTAAATATGTTCAGAAATGAAAAAGTTCAGATCTGATATTCCTTTTCAAGTAAAGAAAAAAACACTCCGAGTAGAGATGTGTCTGAAAAGTGGATGTTTCTCTTAATATTGTTGATCGTAGGCTTGATAGAGTGGAAAAATTTTTTATTCCCTTTAAAATATTGGAAACCAAAGGTTCCCAGCGCTTTGATGTTCCTCTGATAAGCCGTCAGGTAGAACTGTTCAAATTCAGGTTTAGTTTTATCATTAAAAAAGGAGAAGATAATTTTTCCTGTTTGAGGTTCCAGGTAAGGATCAAACACAAAAGAAACTTCATCATAATACCTTGGTGCAAGCAATGAATCCTGGAAATCTATAAGGTAAAGAGAGTCGTTCTTTATAAAAATATTTCTTGAATGGAAGTCTCTGTGAGCAAAAACAGGTTTTATATTTATATTCTCTAATTTTTTCAGGATCTCTTCTCTTAACTCTTCCCCCCTCTTCCATGATGGGACGAATCGGTCAACAAAATTAGTGATAAAAAAATTAATCTCAAACTTCATCCTGGCAAGATCCATTTTGAAACTGGTTTTTCCTGAAGGGATACTTTTTAATTGCTCTAAAACGATCTTAATATCATTCCCGATTTTTAGAATTTCTTCTTCCGAAGCATCAGATAAGTAATTCTGCAGGGATATGTCTCCCAGATCTTCCTGCAATAGTACCGTATCACCTATCTGACCCACTATCTCCGGAACATTTAACCCTGCATCCCTATAGCTCCCGGTAAGATCCCTGATCCTTATAATCTCCTCTGAATTGTTTTTTGGGTATACCATAGCAACCATTGTTTCATCTTCTTTAAATAACCTGAAGTAATTTCTTGCCGATGCATCTCCGGCAAGCATGGACACTTTCTCTACTCCTTCGACATGGTCTTTGAGATAATTTATTGTTTCCTGATCAGTTTTTTCTTTCATATTCGAATACCAGAATATTCTCCTCCGGAACAAAAGAGACAATAAATTTTCCTTCTAGTGCTTCAGGCCCGATGATCACATGAGGAGCAAATCCGGCCAGATTGTTCCGAAACCGTTTTAATGGCCATACCTCTGCTTTATTACGAACAAAAAGATACTTCCCGATCTGAACATTGACTGAGCCTAGTGAGTATTTAAAAACCTTCCCGTTTGAAAGATATTTTGATTTTTTTGTAAGGGGAATGCCAAGTTCTAACGCAAAATCACTACTGATAGAAATATTCTCTGCTCCGGTTTCAATTATGGCCAGGCCGTTCTTTGAATTGCATATGACCGGGATCATCGGATATTTATGTCCAAACCATGGGATCTTCATTACTTCCATTCCATTATCCTTTTTTATGTCAGTAAAAAACCTCTCTCTGGTTCTTATGATAAGTTTGTTATTTATAAAGTCGAGAGACACAATCCTATTCCTTATCATGGCAGGATTCAGGTTAGCATCAAAAAAATCCTGACGAGGCTTGGGAATATAGTTTCCATACAATCCTGAAAGTGTAAATTCTTCAAAATTCAGTGTCCGGCAAAAGATATTGAAACCATCCAGCCTGCCGGATTCTGTTCCAACCTGAATAACTGTCCGCCCCCCCCTTATCGACTTAAGTTCTCCTCTCATATCCCGGCTGTGAATCAACCAGCCGGAAGTGTTTCCTGTATCAAGGAGAATACGAAATCTTTTATTCCCTTTATTTAGAACAACACTTTTTAATCCTCCTTTATTTCCACTTTCAAAAGGGATCTCCACCCTCTCTTTTACAGTGTCTGCCCTGAAAAAACCCCCGGGTTTTCTTTTGTATAACTTGAAGTTCAATTTTAGATTTGAATAATAATTCCGGTTGTCACGTTTCTTTGTCCTCCTCATTTTTTCCCTGTATAGAGAAGATAGTTTTTCAAAATTCATTGATGCCCTGTAGAATTCCGAAGCAAGAAGAAAATAAAGATGCGATTTCCCAAATCCCGATCTATGATCCAGCAGAGCGTTAAGCAACAAGCCGGCTGCATTGAAATTTCGCTTATACAACTCTATGAAAAATCTAAGTTGGATCAATGATACAGAGCTCAATTTCTCTTTTGATAAGGAAAGGACACTTTCAGCAGAAGAGATAATGTCTCCTTTAGAAAGATGACTCATCCCATCCATGACTAAAACCCTGGGATCGGTTCCTGCTTTTTTTTTGATCTTTTCAAGAAGTTTTCCGGCACTCTCATTCTCTCCGGTCCTGATCAGTGCTTCAAGGTAAAGTAACTGAAAATCAAGACTCTTTTTATCAAGATCAAGCTCTTTATATCTTTCCGCTATAACACCAAATCTTCCCTCAAGATAGAACTCGCCTATGTTAAACGAAGTGCCTTTTGAATCTCCTTTTGTGAATGAGGTAATCAGTATAAATGTTATCAAAAATTGAATTATTTTTCTTTTCCCATTTCCCGACATTACTGGTTTCTCCTTCATGTTTTACGTATCCGCTCCATATTTGTTCTGTTTGTCCATAACAATACCGATCTTACCTTGACAAAAATGATATAATAAAATCAATAAAATATCGAATCAGCAAAAGGAGAATAAAATGGGCGAGAGCAAATCAAAAAAAACTAACAATAAGTATGAATTTCAATCTGAAGTAAAACAACTTCTTAATATCCTTGTTTATTCATTATACAAACACAAAGAAGTTTTCCTTAGGGAACTCATTTCAAATGCAATTGATGCATTAAATAAAGTTAAGTTCACTCAATTAACCGATCCGGATATCGAGGATAGCAATTTAGAGCTGGAGATAAATATTTCCATTGATAAAAAGAATAAAAAATTGATAATTGAGGACACCGGGATTGGAATGAGCAAAAAAGATCTTGTAAATAACATAGGAACTATCGCTCATTCCGGTGCGGTAAATTTTCTCAAGAAATCTTCAAAACTTGCAAAAGATGAGAAAGTAGATCTTATTGGAAAGTTCGGTGTAGGTTTCTATTCGAGCTTTATGGTGGCAGAGGAAGTCTTTATCTATACTAAATCACACAAAAAAGGGAGTAAAAGCTTACTTTGGAAATCAAAGGGAGACAATAGCTTTACTATCGACAAAACTGATAACATAACAAGAGGCACAAGAATAGAACTTTTAATTAAGAATGATGAAAAAGAGTTTCTTGAAAAATCCAGGATCCAGTCTATTATAGAGACACACTCCAAATTCTCTCAATTTCCGATCAAACTTGAGAACGAGGAGATCAAAAGTGCAGATGCGATCTGGTCACAGCCCAAATCAAATCTTAAAAAGAAGGACTATGTTGAATTTTACAAATTTTTTGAAAATACATCCGAAGATCCAGAATCCTATATCCATATCTCGTCTGACGCTCCTGTTCAATTCAATTCCATCCTTTATTTCCCCAAATCAAATTTTGAAATTTATGGTATTGCCAAAAAAGACCCAAATATTGACCTCTACTCCAATAAAATCCTCATCGATAAAAATTCTAAGGATATTATTCCTGAACATTTCAGATTCATTGTAGGAATTGTCGACTCAATGGAATTACCACTGAATATATCCCGGGAATCCATTCAGAGCAATATTAAGATCGAAAAGATTCGGAAATATCTGGTGAAAAAAATAATTGATGAGTTGTTAAGGATGAAAAGTAAACAATACGATCAATATTTGAATCTATGGAAAAATTTTGACAGAAATATCAAAGAAGGAATCATAAATGACTTTGACAATAGAAAGAAACTTTCAAACACATTGCTATTCACTTCTTCAAAAACAGAAAAAGATGAATTTACAGACTTTGAAAAGTACAAGGGGGGCATGAAAGATTCCCAAAAAGAGATCTATTATGTTTCCGGTTCAGACATTGCTTCCATAGAAAAAAACCCATCTCTTGAAATATTTAAGAAGAATGATGTTGAAGTGCTTTATCTCACAGATCCGATAGATGAATTCGTATTTGAACATTTAAGAGAATATGATGAAACCAAGTTTAAACTTATTGAGAGTTCAGATATCAATCTTGAAAAACCGGCAGAAAGTGATCAGGACGAAGGGTCTCTAAAAGATCTGAATAATTTCATTGGTTATCTTAAGACTATATATGGAGATAAGATCGAAAAGATTGAAATTTCTAAAAGGCTGATCAAAAGTCCCTGCATCCTTTTGAATCCGGCTGACGGCCCTTCCGTTCAGATGGAAAAGGTTATGAAAATGATGAACAAGGAATACTCTTTTTCAAAAAGGGTTTTTGAAATTAATCCGGACCATAAGCTAATAAATCAACTGGTCAATATACACAAAAATGATCCTGCATCTGACTATTTGAAAAAAATATCTCTTCAACTCCTTGATAACCTGATCCTGAGAGAGGGGGTATTTGACAATTTTGATGAAATGGTCGAAAGGATTAACGATATCATGTTGAAAGCTGCCGAGAATATTGGGAAAAAATAAACATCCGAGATTTGAACGGGGAAGCGGCATACTTCTTCACATTGCCTCACTTCCTGGAAAATTCGGTATTGGAAATCTGGGGGAAGCGGCATTTAAATTTGTTGATTATCTGACAGATGGAGGACAGAAATATTGGCAGATACTGCCACTGGGTCCTGTTTCATCCGGATATTCCTATTCTCCATACTCATCATATTCTGCTTTTGCCGGGAATCATCTTTTTATAGACCCTGTTTCACTACAGTCCGAACCATGGATGAGATCTGATATCCTGACTGATTTGAAAGTAAAGAATAATGATGAATATATCAATTTTGATATTATTGAGGCTGAATCTTCAAGTTTTCTTGGGATCGCATATAATAACTTCCTTCACAATTCATCCGTATCGGATAATGAACGGTTTCTTCAATTCTGCCAAAACAATAAATACTGGCTTGATGACTATGCCCTGTTCAATGCTCTATCAATCCGGTTTACTTCCTTTAACTGGAGATCCTGGGAAGAAAGCATTCAAAAACGGGATCCTGAAGCTATGGCAAAATACACATCTGAGATGAAAGAGGAGATAGGGTTCACTAAATTCGTACAATACACATTTGAGCACCAATGGAACAAATTAAAAGATTATTGTAAAAAAAAGAAGATATTATTGATTGGGGATATTCCCATTTATGCAGGTATGGACAGTGTTGATGTCTGGGCTAATACAAAAATTTTTCAATTTTCAGAAGATCTTTCACCTTTGGCTGTTTCAGGAGTTCCCCCGGATTATTTTTCAGAGAGTGGTCAAAAATGGGGGACCCCTCTTTATAAATGGTTTAGTGATGGTGTTGCAAACGAAGAAACAAATGACTGGTGGAGTGATAGGATAAAAAGGGTGATGGATCTGGTTGATATTGTAAGGATTGACCATTTTAGAGGTTTTGAGTCTTATTGGAGTATTGATCCGGATTCAGCTGATGGTAAATCGGGAAAATGGGAGAAGGGACCCGGAATCGGATTTTTTGATTTTTTAAATAAAGAGACAGGATCAGTCAGGATTATAGCAGAAGATCTCGGAATAATTACTGAAAAAGTAGAGGAGTTAAGGAGGGAGACCGGTTTCCCGGGAATGAAAATTCTCCAATTTGCATTTGATCAACAACCTGATAACCCTTACATACCGGAAAACATTTCAGATCCAAATTGTGTTATTTATACCGGGACTCACGATAACAACACATCAGAAGGGTGGTTTTCCAGCGAGATATCCGGAAAGGGGATGAAAGATTATATTAAATCTTATCTAAATATAGAGAAGGAAGAAGATTTCCTGTGGAAATTTATTGAAACTTCAATATCATCGATAGCTGACATATCAATTATCCCTTTGCAAGATCTTCTAGGCCTCTCTGGAAATGCCAGGCTCAACACTCCGGGAACAACCGGGGGTTCAAATTGGAAATGGAAAGCCACAAGTACCTCCTTAAACAGAGAGAGAATGAAAAAATTAAGATCTCTTTGCAGCCGTTTTAAAAGATAAAAAATGGAACTGAAAAAACCTTATACAAAATTATCTGAAAATCTTTTTGTTCTCCATGAAAAGATGTTTCCCCTATATCTTATAACTGGAAGACAGAATTTTCTGATTGATACTTCAATCTCAGCATTTGATGAGAGCATCTACAGAAAAATCAAATCAATATTGTCAGACAGGCTTCTTGACCACATTCTGCTTACCCATTCCCACTATGATCACACAGGATCACTTCCACTCCTGCAGAAAAAATACAAGGCTTCTGTTTCCGGTTCAAAGAGAACAATAGAACTATTGCAAAAAGAAGAAGTAAGAACATTTATTCAAGACATGAACGCAAGGTTTAATGATGTTCTGGGCATCCATGAGAAATCTATATTCCCTAAGTTAAAAAAACTCAACTATTTAGAAGATGGTGAAAAGATCAACATTGATGATAGTCGATATTTTGAAGTTATTTCATCTCCGGGGCATACAAAATGTTCCCTCTCATTTCTCCTCATGCCTGAGAGAGTTCTTTTCCCGGGGGATGCAGCAGGGGTATTAGAGAGAAACAAAAAAATAAAACCCCTTTTTCTTTCTGATTATACTTCGTATGTATTATCCCTTAAAAAATTACTTGAAGTTGAAGCTGAAATGCTTTGCCCTCCTCACAACAATTATATTATCGGAAAAGAGAAAGTAAGAGCTCATCTCCAACTTGCTCTTGAATCTGCAATAGATCTTAAGAACAAAATAGTCAGAGCTCTTGAAAATGGTGCCGGAATTGAAGAAGTGTCAGAAAGCATTCTTAAGAAAGAATTTCCGCTTCCTGTTGTTGAAGGCCCGGAAAAAGCTTTTAATATAAACCTGATCTCTATAGTTCGCGCTGTCGCCAAGCTTACAAAACCTTCTTGATTAACACCACAGGCACACATTAAGCAGAACGATGGTAGTATACGATGTGATTTTTCGTCATAATATCAGTTAACGAAATTTGTGTGGATATTCTTTTTCACGATTTTGAAATGAAAGAATTTTGGGATTTTGAATTACTCCTTCTCGAATTTCTATGGATTTTGAAATTATTATATTCTTATCCCATGCATTTGCTCCCCCCAGAACTTCTGGTAAAAACGGAAGTAATGCTTTTGAAATTTCCCATGAAGCAGAATTCCAATAATAACTTGGGCTATGATCTACTGCATAATAATATTTGCCATCTGCTTCAAACATTGGATTCTCAAAAGATGTGGGTTTGGCACACCAAAAACCCAT
>DBOL01000058.1 GCA_002299555.1 Candidatus Aminicenantes bacterium UBA647 | reverse complement strand
ACATTGGAGAGGATTCGCAATGCTCTCAAAATTAAAAGTAAGACCGGGCGCTGATCTCTCTTTTTCATTTATACCGGCAAAAAAAGTAAAAATACAAGATATCTTTAAACTTCTCAGAGACCATTATGAAGGTACTGCTCAGGATCTTTCAAACGGATATAAGAATGGATCCCCGAACTTTACACAGAATAGGACCATATGTACAGGATCAACCCGATATTCTATCGTGGTAGAGTTAAGACAAGACATGCCGGATGAGATCGCAACTCTGGTGTGGATCGCTTTTAGAAGGCCTGATTCAAACTCTTATTCCCCATGGTATCCCTCAATCGTTACAACTCCGAATGGATACACCCGTGGTAATTCTGAAACAGCTTTTTTGACACATTTGAAAAAAAAGGATGACTATTTCAGGTATGATGAGAAACATGCATATTGGAGCTTTGCAAAGTTATCAGAAAGAGTTGATGATGATTACAAAAATAACATCAAGAAAGTAAAAAAAATATGGGGAAATTTCGAACATTCTCTTCTGAAGAATATTAAAAAGAAGGAGAGAGAGTTCGCCTATCTTTTAGGGAAGAACAGGGTACTGGCATTGAACATGATAACAAATTATGTTCATAATATAGAGTTCAGGAAATGGTTCAATTCTATCGATCTGTTTAATACTTTACATTGATTTAATAAATCTCAGTTGACTGACTCTCGAAGTAGTCTTTCCAATCTCTCTTTTTCTTTTTCCGGCAGACGATCATAAAACTTGTCTTTACACAATTTGAAATATTCATAAGCAGATCCTTTATCACCCAGTTTCATGAGATATGCGATTCCAATACTGAAATAAGGATCAATAAAATCTGACTTTACAGAGATCGCTTTTTTCCAGTCTGAAATAGCACCGGAATAATCTCCGTTAAAATACTTAGCAGCTCCACGCCCATTCAAAGCTGAATAGAGTCTGCCATCTATCTCAATAGCTTTATTAAAATTGACAATTGCATTATCGTAACTTCTTCTATCCTTGGAACTCTGAAAATGAGATAGATATAATGACCCGATATTATTGAAGACAGAAGCATAATTGTTATCTAATTCAAGAGATTTTTTATAGTTTTCAATAGCTTTCTCAAAGTTTCCATTCTTGTAATAAGCAACTCCGAGATAATTAAAACTCTCGGGATCATGTTTCATGAGAATTATGCTTTGCTCGAGTATATCTATAGCTCTTTTGTGTTCTCTGTTCTCTACAAGAAATATTCCAAGTTTCGAAAGTAGGAAAGGCTCACCGGGATTTTTCTCAAGCCCTGTTTCCAGAATTGAGACTGAAAGATCAGTTCGGCCATTTTCTTTGTATATTTTGGCCAGGTGAGTATATATTATTGCATAACCCGGGCTTACATCAATGATCTCCCTCAGCATCCTGATAGCATCCTGAGTAGCCCCATTCTGATGAAGTGTGAGTGCTTCCAACATCTTGGATTGAAGAGGAAGAAGTGTTTTTAAATCATCCTTTTCCGTATAAACCTTCTTCTTTTTTTTGGAAGTTCCAGAGAAATATCCCAGGCTTTTCAGTTTTTTCTGAGTTTCCGGATCCAGACTTCCCGCCCTCTCCAATTTGTCTTTATTTGTTAAACCGGAAATAAGCTTGTTCAGTTCATATTTGAGATTGCCACCATTCTTAGATGCTATCAGGTTCTTCTCTTCTGACATATCATCTGAAAGCTTATAAAATTCTCTTATCGGCTGATCAATAAATTTATTATCCCCCTGTATAAAGCCACGCAAAGGGGCCCAATCTCTATTTAGATAGGGAGTAAGTGATTCAAAATATATGTATTTATTTTTTTTACTTTTGCCGTTCATAACTCCGATCAGGCTCTCACCCTGAACGTGATCAGGTATATCTATATCAAGTACATCACAAATAGTTGGGAAGATATCTATATGAGCAACATTTTCATCTATCTCTCCACCAGCAGAACCCGGGATCATGATTATATATGGAATATGGATCGTATTATTATAGGCAAAATAGGAGTGGGTCTTTTCACCTTTTTCACCCAGAGCCTCGCCATGATCTCCCGTGATTATGATCATTGTATTCTCATATTCACCGGAAGCTTTCAGACTATCAAACAATCTTCCAAGAGAAGCATCAGTGTATGCCACTTCACCCGAATATAGATCATGGGAATACTCCATATCGTATGGAGAAGGAGGAAGATAGGGCTGATGCGGATCGAAAAGATGTACCCAGCAAAACCACTTACCCTCTGTTTTCCTGATCCATCTTAGTGCAGGTTCTATTACCTTCTCCGCTTTTCTCTCGACGAAGAAAAGCTCCAGATCATTATGCGTTCCATAGTTATCATCATAGGTATCAAACCCCTGATCAAGACCAAATCTTGAATCAAGAGGAAAAGCTCCGATAAAAGCTCCGGTCTTATACTTGTTGCTCTTTAAATGTTCAGCAATAGTGAGGAACCTGTCCTCCAGAGCAAATCCTGAATTATCACTGATCCCATGAAACAAAGGGGTCGTACCTGTTATTATATTGGTATGGGATGGAAGAGTTACCGGATTATGTGCAAACCCTCTGGTGAAACGAAAAGATCTCTCAGAAAGTTTATCTATATTCGGTGTCTTGACATATTTATCAGAGTAAATTCCAAGTCTGTCAAAACGGAGAGTATCGATCGTAATAAGCAGAACATTATAATCTCCATTTTTTACAACTGTATTCTTACTGCCGGAAGCAACCCCGTCTCCTCCACAGAAATTAAGGATTGAGAATGCCGCAATAAGAACAAGGACAAAACCTTTTCTCATTATTGATTGGAAAAAGCTTTTACTATCTCATCTGCTGTTGTAAAGTTCGGCGATTCAGGAGCGATCTCCATGAATTTTTTCAATGCTGTAACAGATTCAGTTATTTTATTCAGTGCAACATAGGTCATCCCTAATTGATAATAAGCTTCACCGAAAGTTGCCTTCAATTCCACCGCACGGCTGAAATAACCTGCAGCCTTTTTATAATCCATTGCATTATAGAAATTGATACCGATATTATAAAGAGTATCTGGATTGGTGATGTCTTCATCTGACAGTTTCTTAAACCATTCCATAGCCTTTTCCGGCTTCTTAAGGTTGGAGTATGAATTCCCGACCGAAAGGATCAACTCTTTGTGTTTAGGGTATTTAACTATTGCTTTCTGAAAAAATTCAATAGCTTTCTCATAATCTTCAAGTTTTGAATAGCAATTTCCCATATA
Organism: Candidatus Aminicenantes bacterium UBA647; assembly: GCA_002299555.1. Lineage (GTDB taxonomy): Bacteria > Acidobacteriota > Aminicenantia > UBA2199 > UBA2199 > UBA647. The sequence continues at coordinate 9,152 of DBOL01000058.1, read as the reverse complement.
TAGATTAACTATGGCAATACCTTCTCTCTCTTTATATTTTTCTATTATTTCCTCAAATTTTTCTATAGCTTTCTTCACTTTCTTTCCGACAAGCAGAGTATTACCCTCTTCGATCTCTTTAATTATACTCTGTTCAAGAGCAGGGCCCTGTATCTTCTGCATCTCAATTTTAAGTACTTCGTATCTTTGACCCTGATAAAAACAAACATATTTAGAACCTTGGAACAAATAGTCAACAGCGATCTTTCTTGGCGCATATCCAACCTTATTAAAATCAAAATACCATTTCCCGAATCTCATAAACAGGGATCTCCATTTCCCATCAGAATCAGTAACAGGAGCTATTTTATGCTTTGATTGAGCTTTAATTGAATACAACGTAACTTTGACACCTTTAATAGGCTTACCGGTATCTTTGTCAATAACAATTCCCTTCATTTTTACTTTTCCGGAAGTTGCTTGTGAAAACATCAGAACTGATGATATTGCAATTATTAGAAAAACGATAAATATCTTCTTCATGTCTCCTCCTGCTCTATATTTTATATAAAAAATTATACCACTATATCACAAAAAATCAACACAGAAATTTTTCATAACCATTGACTTTTTGCGACTTTTCAAATATAAAATACGTATCACAGTTCAGAGGTAAAAATGAAAAGACTTATCTTGTTAATATTAGTAATAACATTTCTAATGGTACTTCCTGCATGTAAGTATAATGGGGAAGCGACTGTAATAGTTAAAAATGTAGGTGATCTCACAGCTTTTGTTGAGCTGGAAAATGCAGAAGTTACACTCAGCCCCGGAGAAGAAGAGGAGTTCATCATAACATGGCCCGGTGGTGGTAATGACATGAATCTAAACCTGAATATATTTCCTCTCGCGTATAGAGAAACGATGGCAGAGAGTACCAATTTCTGGATAAAAGATGGCGAAACCAAATATTTTGAGATAGAATTCTATACACCTGAACTAAGTAAATAGCTTAAATTGCTATTTCCAGGCTTCAATAGTTCTTCTTGCAGTTTGTATCTGCTCATCGGTCAGTTCACCTGAATATCGTGATAATGCTGTCTGCATATTGTTGAGAGCATTAACTCTGTCACCAAGCTTCGCAAGGATCAAAGCATAGTAATAAAAATATTTTCCTTCAGGTTTTTCCCTGACAATCTCTGCAAGAAGTTCTCCGCTCTTTGCCATTGAACCATACTTGGTATTGAATAGAGCTATTTTATAAAGCAGATCAACATTCTTTTTGACATCTTCCAGAAGGAGTAATGCATTGTAGACGGACAACACCTCCTGAAATTTTTGTTCCTTGAGCAATTTTTCAGAATATTTGATCTGCAGCGAAATGTTCTCAGGTTCAAGTTCCAGCGCTTTTTTGTAATTCTCATAAGCTTTTTCATTTTCACCCAGGATCCCGTAAGTCTCCCCCAATATGATAAAAGCCCGGGTAAATAATGGATCTCCTTTGATCAGCTCATTACAATTTAAAATTACATCATTATATCTTTTCAATTCTGATAAACGGGTTATATAATTCAACCTGAATGAAGTTGAGTTAGGAAGATTCTCGATTGCCTCTGTAAGGATACTCATCACATTTCTAATTTGCTTTTTCTTCATATAAACCCTGTAAAGAAAATCATATACAAGGAAATTTTCCTTCCCTATCTCAGTTCTCTTGATCTCTAAAAGTTCTTTCTCTATCTCCTCAAGAGCCCCCTCTTTAATCTTGGATGATATCACTTTTAATTTAACATTTAGAATTATCCCGTCCTTCGGATCAACCACCTTCGTCCCCTTTTCGCCAAATGAAGATATATAGCCGAGTGATCTCAGGTGCTCCAGATCTTCTTTCCCAAGATCCCTTTTTGAATCACCTTTTCCGGAATATTTTAATATGGTTCTTTTAAGTTTATCATCCATCTCTCTCATCAACGGCCCTTTTTTTCTATACAAGTTGTCTTTTTCAAGTGGATCTTTTTTTATGTTATACAATTCAGGTTTCGGCAGGGAAATATATTTGTAATCCCCGTCAATGATCCCGCTAAGAGGTGCCCAGTTCAACTCTTCCTTTCCATACATACTCTCAATATAGACCAGATGATCCTGACCCTTTTTATTACTTCTCAATGCATAATCAAGCGATTCTCCCTGGATATCTCCACCTTTCCTGATTCCTGTCAGATCCAGAATAGTAGGCATAATATCAATTGTATCCACTCTTTCTGTTATTACTTTACTTCTATTGATAAGCTTTTTATTATGAAAAATAAGAGGTACCCTGAGATTTGCTTCATAACAAAATATCATATGACTGGCAAATTCCTCATGTTCGCCGAAAGCTTCGCCATGATCACCTACAATTACGATCAGTGTATCTTCAGCAACATTTTCTTCTTCAAGCCTGTCGAGTATCATCCCTATGTATTTATCAGTATAAGTGATCTCTCCATCATAAAATTTTATCAGATCTACCTTCTCACTTTTATTTATCTTGTCACCATGCGGAACATATGGAGTATGGGGATCATAGAAATGGATCCAGGCAAAAAATTTTGATCCTGAGTTCTTTGTCAACCAATTATCAAATTTATTGTATATCTCATTAGCATCTATCTCAGATTTAAAATTTTTATGAAGAGTTTCACTATCAATCGCATCATCATAAACATTAAAACCCTGATTTAAACCAAATTTGGATTGAAGTACAAACGATGCAATTACTGCATAAGTATTAAACCCTTCTTCACGCAGATATTCTGCCATTGTCCGCTCAGAATGATTGAGAACATATCGTCCATTATTTCTAACACCATGCCCAATGGAATACTTTCCCGTAAATATATTTGAGTGTGAAGGAAGTGTCAAAGGTAATGAAGAATAACAATTTTCGAACCTGACGCCTTCATTTGCCAGACGATCTATATTTGGAGTTGACCCTTTTTTATAACCATAACTGCCAATGTGATCCGCCCTGGTCGTATCGAGGGTGATGATCAGTATATTTCCCTCCCATGCCTCTTTATTCACACAACCCGAAATAAAGATCGTGAAAACAATCAATAAGATTAATTTTGGTAAAAGTTTATTCTCAGATTTCATTTTATTCCCCGGTTAATTATAGCATAATGGATTTTTGAAATTACATCTGCTTTCCCGGTAAAAACATCCGGAAGTTAATTTTCATCAGAACAAAATAGCTATTGACTAAAATCTGATTTTCAGTTATTATTTTTTCAAATGCCGGGATAGCTCAGTCGGTAGAGCGATGGACTGAAAATCCGTGCGTCGGTGGTTCAACTCCGCCTCCCGGCATTTTTTTTTAAATTTTTTTTTTTTTGAGATAAAAATAATCATTTATTTATATAATAGATATGAAGAGAATTATATTTTCCCAGATACTGTTACTAGTCCTATTGCATAATTTCATACTTGCGAAACCCATGTTGACCCTGATATCTCCTAACGGAGGTGAAGAACTTACTTCGGGTGAGGCCTTTATGATCAAATGGAACTATGATGATAGTGCCAATTCTTACAGGAATGTAATTCTAGTATTGTACAAGAACGGAATAAAATTCAGTACTATTTCAGAATCAACTTCGAATACAGGATCTTTCACATGGATCATCCCGATCGATACTCCATCCGGAAATAAATACAGAATCCGAATACGTTCCAGAGAAGAATTATCTTTGAATGATTTTTCAGACAAAGACTTCTCTATCCTTAAAAAGTAAGCAAAATCTCCTGCTATTTAAAAGAGATGGTTTAAAGGTTTCTTATTTAATATTCTCTTCAAACCATTTAAATACCGAACTCCACCAGAATTGAGCATTTTTAGGCTTCTGTACAAAATGATCCTCATTTGGAAAATACAACATCTTTGATTTGATCCCTCTTCTCTGGTAAGCAGTAAACAGCATGATCCCCTGGGATACCGGAACCCTGAAATCCTTCTCCCCATGTATTATCAACATTGGTATCTTAAATTTTTCAACAAATCTTGAAGGATTAAATTTTTCATACAGATCGCTGTTCCATGGGGTTCCACCATATTCCCACTCCTCGAACCAGAGTTCTTCAGTTGAATAATACATGCTTCTGGAATCAAAAATTCCATCATGAGAGACAAGGCATCTGAATGGATATTTAAACTTATCATAATTGCCGGCTATCCAATTGATCATAAATCCGCCATATGAAGCACCCGCAGCAACAATTTTATTTTCATCAATAAATTTGTAGTTTTCTACCAGATATTGTTGCCCCTTGACCATATCAATAAATGGAGCTCCGCCCCAATCTTTCGATACAGCATCTGTGAAATCCTGGCCATAACCACGGCTACCGTGAAAATTTATTGCAGCAACTACATACCCGGGAGAAGCAAATAAACTCATATTCCATCTATAATGGAAATCATCTCCCCAGGCTCCCTGAGGTCCTCCGTGGATCAAAAAAACCATCGGATATTTCTTGTCAGGGTCAAAGAAGGGAGGTTTTATTAAGAGTCCCTCAACTTTTTCATCCCCTGCCCCGGAAAAGACAAATCTTTCCACCGGGTTCATATCAATTCCATCAAAAATTTCTCTGTTAAAGCTTGTCACCCGTGAGATCTTCCTCCCACGTATCTTTACTTTAAAAATATCCTTCGGGAAAGAAACACTTTGATTCAGAAAAACCAGATACTTACCGTTCTTAGTAATATTAAGATCTGAAGCATAAATATTTCCTGCTATCTTATCCACCCTCTTATCCCTTATTCTCAATCTATAGACAGGGACAAAAATACTCTCTGAAGCTGTGAAATAAATATAACTTCCGCCGGGTGAAAAAATAAACTCATTTATACTATATTTAAATCCGGAGGTTAGATTTTTACTTTTCCCGGATTTGAGATCATATATGAATATATTGTGCTTGTCGGCTTCAAACCCCTCGCGCTCCATTGAGACATACGCGAGTTTTTCTCCATTTGGGGAAAATACAGGATTTACATCGCTTCCGCGATTCTGCTGAGTTATGTTTTTTTCCTCGTTTGAATCTGATCGCTTCAGGAAAATATCGTTATTGGTAGATATAGCAACCATTTTATCAGTATTCTTGACAAAGGCAAAAACCTTCCCATCAGGTGAAAATGTGAAATCTTTCTGTCCTCCAAGATCCAGAGGTGGGGTATCAAAGTTTCCGGGAGTCATATCTTTTCCACTTTTTCCGCTATTATCCGCGAGGAAAATATGGGATCTCTTCCCGTCTCTCCAGGAATTCCAAACACGGTACATCAATGAATTCAGGACCTTAACATCAACACCTCTATCCTCGATCTTTTTCTCTTTCTCTATGCTCTTTTCAATTGTATCTTTACATGGGAAGATATCTTTCTGAAAAACAAACCCCGAATTATCAGGAATCCAGGAATAGTCTCCTATACCACCGGGTACATCAGATAATTTTACTTCTTTTTTTGAAACAAGATCCATGCTGAACAATTGAGGATCACCATCCCTTGTTGAAATGAAGGAGATCTCACTATTTGATCTGAAAACCGGAGACATATTGTTCCCTTCGGAAGTGGTCAGTTTTTGTGTCTCACCTGTTCTTAGATCGGCAATGTATAGATCAGTTTTGTATTTGTTTTTTTCAAGATCCGGAGCTTTTACATGAAATGCTACTTTTAAACCATCCGGAGAAAGGGAAATAGATCCCAACCTTCCAGCCTTGAACATATCCTCAAATTTTAGTGCACGTTTCTCGGCAAAAATAAATATCGGGATAAAGATCACCAGAATAACGATCAATAATTTTTTCATTTTTTTCCTCCAGCAGGCCAAAAAAGGCCAGATTATAATAATGAAGATAAAACTAATGCTGCATCTTCATGTTATTTTGTTGTAGTTTCGGATCAAAAAGGCGGGACACGAGTCCCGCCCAGTTCTTATAAAATGTTAGTTATTCTTTTTCTGTTACTTGAGCTTCCTCGGTAACTTCCTCTGTATTTTCAGGTTCCACGGTATCTTCCTCGAGTGAATTTGCATATTCATCTGCAGTCATAATGTCAATGATCAGGAATCTGTTTCTCGGCAATTCCTTTTCCTCAAGTTTAAGTATGTATTTCTTAATAATAAATACATAGTCAACTATCTCTTTTGTCATTAGAGTGACTTTCACATCGATCTTTGATGTATAACTATCACCGGTATACATCTCAATATTAGGCATAGATCTTCCGGCTGAAGTTTTCATTAATGCCTGCTCAAATTCGATCTGTTTTTCAAGTGCTTTCTTGTCCTTGATTATTTTCTTGAAATTTGACACCAATTCATCTTTAGCGGATATTGCCTCTTTCAATTTATTGTTCAGTTCTCTTTTCTTGGAAGAACTTCTGGCATCTGCGAGTTCATCCTCAAGATCAAGAATTGAATCATTAGCTTCCTGAGCTGCAAGTCCTATTTCCTTTTTATCTTTACCGATCTCAGCAAGCTTTGCATTCAGAGCGGGCAGTAAGATCGGTTCAATTACAGCCTCTCCAACTAAAATGATCTCATAAGTATCGAACTTTATGTGCTTAGGGTTAAGAGCCATAGATGTCATGGTATCCTTATCACCGGCCTCCCCCACTCTCATAGCCTGAAAATATTTAGAAATCGTAGCTTCCTCCGGTTTTGAACAGGAAGTCATAATAATTGCTACACTCAATAAAATTAAGATTAAAAAAATTCTTTTCATTTTGTTCTCCTCCAGTTTTCCTTACTATATTTTAAATGATTTATTTAAAAATTTAAACAACTTTTCACGATTTTTTAATTTAAAATGACATTTTACAATTGAATATAGTGAATTTTACTTATTTCCCTCTGGAGAATAACTTTTTCTTCTTTTTTGGCGGATATTTTATCCTGAAAAGTTCCTGAGCCGCTTCAATATTCCCCGGATCAAGTTCTACTGCTCTTTCAAAACATTTTTTTGCACTCTTTTTTCTGCTCAATTTAAGATAAAGTTTCCCGAGTGCATGAACGGGTTCAGATTTTGCTGGAGAAATCTCTATCGATTTTTTCAAATTCCTCTCCGCTTCATCGGAGAAAAAGGGGAGATGTATCTGACATAGCCCGAGATAAAGATAATTTTCATAACCGGGGTCTCCCGATTTAACGGTCTCCTTTAACAGGATTAGTGCTTCATCAAACTTTTTTGCCCAATAATGTTCCTTTCCTCTCTCAAGTTTGTCAAAAAATTCGTCATATTCAAAATCTTCGGAGAGATCTTTCCGGATAACCGGAGCGATCTCATCCATGATCTCCGGAAAATCTTCCGGTAGGGTTACAGGCTCAAGGTCCGGCATTCTCTCTTTTTTCCGCTGTTCATTTATATCCCTGAATGCAGTTCCAAGTTTTTGCAAAACGAATTGAGCACTTTTTTTTAGTTCGGGAGAAAGGTCTGAACCGAACCTTTCAGGATCATATTTTTGTGCCAGTGATACATACGATCTTTGAATACTTGAAGTAGAATCACCCTCGCTAATCCCTAATATCGAAAAGACATTTGAAACTCCATTCTCCAGGCTGCTCTTTAATTTCACCAGACTTATAATATCCTCTTCTGTCGGCTTATCCTTTTTATCCGGGCTGAAATCTGCTATTCCAAGCAGAAAAAGGATTGTGATACCTTCCCAATATTTTTCAGCTTGAACACCTGATCGGGAAATAAGACGGGGATTTGATAACTCCCCTGAATCTTTTATTATCTCTGCCAATTCTCTTTCATCATCACTTAAAAACTTATACCGTTTTTCATTCCCCGACAAGATCTCCGGAGAGTTAAAATAATAATTCTTGCTGATATAATCTACCGATTCGATCCTTCTACCACCATTGCAAATAATTTCCTCAATCGGTATTTTCACTCCGGTTATCTGATTCCCAGGAGAAGAGCCATCTATAAACTCAACATCCCCTGATACAATCGAGAATGAAGAGATGGCGATTCGGTTGACCCTGTAGAGGATTGCACTCTTCAGATCATCTTTGGAAATGATATCATTTTGAACCAGAACTGTTCCTACCTGATCATCTCCACTGTGCATAAGTCCACTTATGTTATCATATTGAGAATCCGAAACTTTCCCTGTAAGATTAAGAATAACACCCAGCTTTTCATCGAAGAAGTCGCTCTCACTATGGATAAGCTTTCCGTTTCTGAAAAACATCCGTTTACTATTCTTCAAAGTGGTGATCTTCAGCTCACCGGTAAGCTTATTTATAAATATCTTCTTGAACTCAAGAGATACTGGTGTATCACTAATTAATTCCAAATGATCTCCCCGGAAATATCGTATAAAATCCGGGAAATTTTGTCAATTTTTGCAAAGTCAGTCAGTGTTGTATTCGGTCTGTCAAAGCAAATACCCACCCGTTGTTATTAATGTACTATTGTGATCCCTTACAGGACAACTCTTCTATGGAAATTCTGAATATAGTGGTCTTGTCAACAACTTTCCCCGAGAATTCCCAATCCTTTTTTTTTGAATATTTCTCCATGATCACATTCAACGCATCCTTCTTCCCAGCTGGATCATCAATAAATTCTACAATCCCATAGCCTACAATTGAGAAATAGGAAGCACTCCAATTGCACGAAATATCACTCTTAATTACCATGTGATCTGTATCTATCTCAAAAGATACTTTCGGATTCTTTTTCAAAATGTCGATCTTTGTTCCTTCATTCGCAGAGTGAAAATAGATATATCCGTCTGCATATCCAAAATTCATCGGAACAATATATGCGAGTCCTTTATTGACAAGTCCCAGACGGCATATTTCACTTTTATTAAGTATATTTTCTATTGATCCGGGATCTTTTATTTCCCTCTCTGACCTTCTCATCAGTTAAGAATAAAATATCAGGAGAAATATTTCAAATCGTGGAAAATTTATAGTGGGGTAAAAAAAAAGGGGGCAGGCTGCCCCCTTTCATTTTATATATCAAAAATTATTTTACATCTATCTGGATCTTTTTTGCTTTGACCTCATCAGCTTTTCCGATCTTAAGCTCAAGTATCCCATCCTTCAAAACAGCCTCTATCTTTTGCGGATTAATATCTTTTGGAATTGTGAAAGATCTGCTGAATGTACCAC
>DBOL01000015.1 GCA_002299555.1 Candidatus Aminicenantes bacterium UBA647 | reverse complement strand
GTATGGTATTACCACATTCCTGAACTAGAATTCCAGGATCCAATGGAATTCCTGCTCCATTCTGTTTACATCTGGTCAGCACGAATTCTTCGGGAGTGAGACGGCTGAGTATTTTCAGTTTTGGTGTTTCCCATTTTTCCTTTTTCATTTTTCCTCCTATGTAAAACTTATCTTCGTTTGATTTTTTCCCATTCTAACCTCATTTATTATGACAGGAGAGACATAACCTGCTCCTGAAATTATCCATAACGAGATAATGATCTTTCTCAGACTCAGGATCGTGACAACTCAGACATTCCAGTTTGTTGTCAAATAACCTGATATTAGGCGCAAGTGAATCGGGAGAGTGGAGTTTCATGGGGGACCTCTGCCATATTTGTACATAATTGATCATGACGGGGTGTGACATTCCAATTGAAGGTGAATTGAAACCGTCATTTCCACCCGGTGTCATATAGCTATCTCCGGCAATGACTCCGTCATGACAACTTAAACAATTATAACTTTCAGTGCTGATAGTATTGAATTCTGAACCACTTATTCCATATATTAATTCTGCTCTCTTTGATTCAAGATTTCTGTATTCTCCGGATTCCTCGGTCAATTTCATAAATCCGCTGAGAAATCCTGAAACTAAAAAAAATATGAATGCGGTTAAAGTAAGTTTCAATGATATCGTTCTATTCATTTTCTCTCCTGGCATTAATTCATCCCGGTAATTAGAAGCATTCAGGTTTCCAAAAGCTCAAAAACTCTAAAAGATGCCTATATATGTATGTTAATGAAAGTAATTTGTTGAGCCCCGGCTCATTCAGGGGTGCGACAATGGTTGCTTTTTAATGATTGGCGTTCTTGAAAGGAGAAAGTGATCGGCTCCGGAACGATCTTTCCCTTCATAGAATGATCAATTGTCTTACAAGATGGAAAATTATTTGGATTTATGATATTTTCTAACAAGAATACCGGAGGTGCTGGATATGGATGGTTTTAATGAAGAGAAAAGGAAGCAGGACCGGATAAAGCAACACTCATTCCTGAGAGTGAATGAAAAATTAGCCCTTCTTATTGATATATCGGTCAATGGTTTGAGACTTGCGGCAGAGTATGTTCCCGATGATCCTAATGTGGAGATAAAGATAAGTATTGAGGGGACAGAGTTTAACCTTACTGGAATTATAAGATGGTTCAGTGAAAAAAACAGTTTTTCCGGCCTCTATTACCTGGGTATCTTCATCGAGGAACCCCCTCTGAAATATGAAAAGCTAATTACAAAATTATTGAACTGAAAAATTGTTATTGTCTAAATTATAAAATTGAGGATATTATTCTGAAAATCACAGTTTCATATTTGTTTTTTTTAACAACTTATTGGATTGATACTTGACAAAAATAGTTATATTAGGTATATTACAAATATGAAACCATTTAAATGGGAAACACCAAAACTGAAAATACTCAGCCGTCTCACTCCCGAAGAATTCGTGCTGACCAGATGTAAACAGAATGGAGCCGCGATTCAATTGGACCCGGGAAATCTTGTCCAGGAATGTGGTAATACCATACCTGGCAATTGTGCTGCCTGCAGCGCCAGAGGGGTTAGTTAAAATATATTTATAAAAATTGGTTCATTAATTGCGACTAAAATTAGCGTTATTTTTTAATAAAGCCGGAAAGTTTTTGCAGGAATCACCAATTTTTTTCCTAAGACCATCACAACTAAGAAAAATCGGGAGAGATTCTTACAATACCTTATCGTCAATTGATCTATGGACTGGTGAAGATTTTGTCAATCTAGGACTTTTCCCGGGAGAAAAGGAGCTTTTTGAGCTTCTTTCCGGAAAAGAGGGCGATCTTCTTCTGTTCGGGATCGGAGGTGGCAGGGAGGCGATGGTTCTAGGAAAGGCCGGATTCAAAATAACCGGAGTCGATTTTGTGAAAGAGTTAGTCGAAAAGTCTGTTGAATATGGGAAAAAATCTGGAATTGAGATAAATGGTGTTGTAAAAGAGATAACCAATATTGAATTTGCTCCTGAAAGTTTCGATGTTATATGGTATTCCTGTTCAATTTACTCCTCAATCCCGGGAAGAAAAAATAGAATAAATTCTCTTATCAGGTCAGGTGAAATGCTCAGACCTGAAGGACATGTCGCTTGCTTCTTCTATTGGAATCCGAATGTCAGATCAGGGAGAATCAGATGGAAGATAGGAAAGTTAATAGCAATTTTAACATTTGGTAACCTTGGATATGAGAGAGGGGATATATTTAAAGATAATCTTGAATTTCTGCATGCATTTTCTGACAAAGAAGTCCTGAAGGCAGAATTCACTGAATCCGGATTTGAAGTTGTTGAGTTTTTTTTCCCGGAAAATTCAAATAATGCCTGCGCTTTATTGAAAAAAAAGGTATAATTAATAGAGAGAGATATGTTTTGTTACCTTGATTTATTGTTAAAAACTAACTACAAGCTGCCGTTAATATGAATGATAATCTGATACCCAGGCTCCCCCTGGAAGGGAGTATTGATCTGACATACAGGTGTAATAACAAGTGCAGACATTGCTGGCTGTGGTTGGATAAAGATTCATCTGAAATAAAAAAGGAGCTTAACTTTGAGCAATGGAAGAGTATCTTCGATGAAGCCCGAAAGCTGGGCACCAGAGAATGGGTTATTTCAGGTGGAGAACCGATGCTCCATCCGGATTTTCCTGAAATATTCGATTATCTGACAAGCAGATCAGTGACCTATACTCTTAATACGAACGGAACTATGATAACTCCGGAAATTGCAGAATTAATGAAAAGAAAGGGTAGTAAGATGGTAGCTCTTTATGGAGCGGATCCGGAAGTTCATGATAAAATAACCCGTTATCCGGAATCGTTTGAATTGGCAATGAAGGGATTTGAATTATTGAAAAAATATGAGGTCGGATTTACGGTTCAGGTCGTTCCGATGAAAGATAATTATCATCAGCTTGATAAAATGATCGATCTTGCCAAAACTTTAAGTTCCTCATACAGAATAGGTACATCATGGCTGTTCTATTCAGCCTGCCGTTCGGATAGTATGAATAAAGTGATAGAAGAGCAGAGGCTTACTCCGGAACAGGTAACAGATCTTGACCCGCCCAATCCCGGTTTTATATCAAAATATAAATTGAGCCATTCCGGAATTGATTCTCAGGTGAAAGCAGAAGAAGATGACAGGCTTCTTCATAAATGTGTTTCAAGCCGTAACTCTTTCCATATAGATCCGTATGGGGGGATGGCAAACTGTATATTCGTAAAAGATCCTGTTATGAGATATGACCTTGTAAAAGGTTCCTTTAAAAATGGATGGGAGAAGCATATTCCCTCTATTGGCGATAAAGTGAGAGGTGGAAAAGAGTATCTGGAAAATTGCGGATCATGTGATAAAAAAGATCTTTGCAGTTGGTGTGCGGTCTATTCATGGCTGGAGCATGGGAGATATTCAGCTCCGATTAAATATCTTTGTGAAATTGCAGATGAAAAGTTGAAGTACAAGGAAGAGTGGGAGAAAACACACAGATTGTATTACAAAATTGCCGAAGTAACCATACAGATAGATTCCGACCTTCCGATAAGCGATACGAATTTTCAAACGAAATTCAGATCATTCAGGACTATCAAACCGGGGGAAGATCTCGTTCTTATCAGGTACCATTTTGAGATACCTGATATAAAAGAAAATGAACTTGGGAATGAAGTATACAGGAAACCTCCCTGGGCGATCTTTAAAAAAAGAGGATATTGGACCTACAAAGAGATACCGATCAATCCCGAAGATGATTTTTTAAAAAGAGTCGTTGTTTTTAATGAAAAACATACCATTGCAGAAATATATCTGAATGGGAAGGATTTGTTCTATGGAGACCCTCACCATTCATTGTCACTATTTCCTACGGATCAGATATTGTTAAGCAGGATTTTTGCAGACCGGGAAGGTCTAACGATGCATTCATCCGGAATGAAAATAAACGGGGCGGGATTGCTTTTTACAGGACAATCCGGTGCCGGGAAA
>DBOL01000029.1 GCA_002299555.1 Candidatus Aminicenantes bacterium UBA647 | reverse complement strand
TATTCTCTGCATGAGTTCGACTTGATCAGTTTTCTTGAGAAGGCAAATGAACTGGGGGCAATACAGAACACAAGCATTATCATTTATTGTATGCAGGCCGGGGAGATCAATATGTCCCGAGAGCTGAGCTCTGATGTACAAAGAGGATTGCCTGAGATGCTTGATAAGATCTTTTCTGAAATAGAGGAGGAAATAACCAATGCATGAATTTGCAATTGCACAGGATATAATTTCCTCTCTTGAACAAAATCTGTCAGAAGAGTTCTCTTTAATTACCTCTATCAACATTGAAACGGGAGCATTTTCCGGAATCGTTGCTGATTCCCTGGTTTTCGGGCTTGAAACAATATTTGCAGAAAAGCAGATAAAAAATGTTGAGGTCAATATTGCGAAGATCGAGGCAAAAGCAGAATGTGAATGTGGCAACACCTATAAACTGGAGGACATTTTTGAGTTATGTCCGAAGTGCGGATCAGCAACAAGAGAGTTGAACAACGGCACTGAGATATCGGTTAAATCCGTAAACATAAAAGAGGATAATGATGAGTAATATTTCTGAAGACAAGAAAGCTCTTGCCGTACTCGCTCATGACATCAAAAGTCCGCTATCTTCAATCATTGATCTTCTAACCTTAATCGACAAGGGATATGTTACGAACCCGGAAGAATCAAAACAACTGGTTTCCAGAGCAATAAAAAAAGCATCGATTCTTATCAAAATGGTAGACGATATCCTTGATTACTCCAAGCTTGAAGATAAATCTTTAATGAAAAGGGAAAAACTGAATATTTTTAATACTCTGGAAGAATCTATCACATTGATGAGACAATATGCAGAAAACAGGAATATAGAGATCGAACAATGTGAGTTTTGTCATAATGAAGAGTATATCTATGGGAATCACACTTTTCTTTTAAGAGTATTTAATAATATCATAATGAATGCGATCAAGTATAACAAGAACAGTGGAAAGATCATTTTTAACAGCTACAGAGATTCTGAGAACAAGAAAATAATAATGGAAATTTCTGACACAGGTATTGGAATTGCGAGGGAAGAGATTGAAAAGGTTTTCCTGATCTTCGAAAGGGGATCAAATGCTCGTAGAAATATCGACGGAAGTATAGGCCTCGGACTATCACTAGTCAAACAAATTGTCGAGGATCATGAAGGGTCAATTGAGATTGCCAGCACTTTAAATGTTGGCACTACACTAAAAATAACATTACCGCTTTATAAAGAAGGAGAGAACAATGAGTTATAAGATTTTGGTTGTTGATGACGATGTTGATGTATTGGATTCAAGAAAAATAGTATTGGAACACAACAATTATGAAGTTTTTACGGCTACAAACATCCATGTTGCAGATGAAATTTTAAATAAGGAAAAAATTGATCTGATAATACTTGATGTGATGATGGAGAATGACAGTGATGGGTTTAATTTTGCTCAGCAGGTAAAAGGCGATGAAAGATTCAGCAAAATTCCGATCATCCTTGCTACAGCCGTAAACCAGAGAACAAAATTTAAATTTGATATCGAGCAAGACGGTGTATTCATGCCAGTTGAAAAGTTTATGGAAAAGCCGATAGATCCGGATGATCTCATAGTTACTATCAGGGGTCTGCTTAAATAAATACAAAACTAAAATCAGGAATCGTCATATCATTTGATTTGAGCTTTGATATTTTTTATAATTTTATGAAATGAAAAAGAAACTAAAAATATCAGCATACGAGCAAAACAATCAGATCGCATCTGAGAACAGGCAGTTCCTGTATAACAATGATATATTTGCAATAAACATCATTGGTTCCCCGGGTTGCGGTAAAACATCAATCCTGGAATATACGGCAGGAAATTTCAAAAAATCTTTCGGTGTTATTATAGGTGATGTTAAAACAGCCCTTGATTCGAACAGAATAATCGAGGCCGGTAACAATTTTTCCTACCCTATCGAAACAGGTGGAGGCTGCCATATCTCTCCCGCTATGTTAAAGGAAAAACTAAAAATTATAAACACCGACATTGATTTCCTGTTCATCGAAAATGTTGGCAATTTAGTTTGTCCGTCATCTTTTGACCTTGGCGAAAGTTTTAAGGTAGCAGTTCTCTCTGTTCCCGAAGGAGATGAAAAGGTAAGAAAATACCCTTCCCTGTTTTTAAAGTCGGAAGCGGTAATAATAAATAAAGTGGATTTGCTTGAATTCATGGATTACGACATCGATCAGGTCGAGAAGGATTGCAGAATTCACAATCCAAAAGTAAAGATATTTAGAACTTCTGTTAAGACAGGAGAGGGTTTCCCCGAATTGTTCGACTTCCTTTCAGAGAGAAGAAAACATTTTTAAATTTAGTTAAATAACAAATTATTTAGTTAAACAAAAAATTATTAGTACTTGACTTTCTTTTCTCAACCTTTTATTGTTAAAAAACGATGACTTATCGTTGTAATTTTAACAATTTGTTAGTCACGCCTATAATTCAGTATCCGACAAGGCATACAAGCCTTTTTCTGTCTGTTTATAAAGTAAGATTTCAATAAAAGGAGAAAAAAATGGGAAAAATTGTAATTGACCCAATTACCCGAATTGAAGGCCATCTGAAGATTGAAGCTATTGTTGAGAATGGCGTCGTTAAAGAGGCAAAAAGTTCAGGGATGCTCTTCCGTGGATTTGAACAGATCTTGAAGAACAGAGATCCAAGAGATGCTCAAAGAATCACACAGAGAATCTGTGGAGTTTGCCCGACAGCTCATGCAACAGCATCCACTCTGAATCTCGATTCCGCTTTTGGGATCGCAGATAAGATCCCGGACAATGGAAGGATCCTTCGGAACCTGATTTTCGGCAGCAATTTCTTACAGTCACACATTCTGCATTTCTATCACTTGACTGCACTCGATTATGTTGATGTAACTGCCGTTGCAGATTACAACGGTAACGACCCTCACCTGCTTCAGGTGAAAAAATTTATCGAAGGTGGAAACCTCGCTCCATTCGTACCCAGGTACGAAGGCGACTATCGTCTTCCCAAAAGCGTCAATATCAGTGCTACCAGAAATTATGTGGAAGCGCTTGATATCAGAACAAAATGTCACGAACTTCTGGCTATTTTTGGTGGCCACATGCCACACAACATGTCAATGATGCCTGGCGGTGTTACCGAAAACGTATCAGTAGACAAGATCGCTGATTTCCGCTGGAAACTGGAGAAGATCAGACATTTTATCGACAACGTGTACATCCCTGACGTCCTTGCCGTTGCCGGTGTATACAGCGATTATTTCGGCATTGGAGGCGGAGTTGGAAACTACATGTCCTACGGAGTTTTCGAACTCGATTCCGAACCTGATCTCACCAAGAGAAAGAGATTCTTCCCTCAGGGACTGGTATCAGCAAAAGACCTTAAGCCCAGAAAGTTCGATCCTTCAAAAATTACCGAGCATGTTAAACACAGCTGGTATAAATCCGGATCAGATCTTCACCCATCAAAAGGGGAAACTGAAGCATTTCCCGGAAAGAAAGGCGCATATTCCTGGATAAAATCTCCAAGATACGATGGACAGGTTTACGAAGTTGGTCCACTGGCAAGACAGCTCAATGCTTACGTGAGGGGAGAAGAACCGACTGTAACACTGGTTAATTCCGTGCTTAAAAAGTTCAACGCTTCTCCCACAGCATTGATCTCAACACTTGGAAGACACGCTGCCCGAGCCATTGAAGCTAAGATAGTCGCTGACGAAATGGCAAAGTGGGTAATGGAACTGAAACCGGGCGAGCCAGTACATGCCGACTTTGAAATTCCGGAAAGTGGCGAAGGAATGGGCATAACAGATGCACCAAGAGGAGCTCTTGGTCATTGGATAACCATTAAAAATCATAAGATAGATAATTATCAGGCAGTTGTCCCGACAACATGGAATGGAGGGCCCAGAGATGACAAAGGTCAACCAGGCCCGTTCGAGCAGGCTCTTGAAGGAACAAAAGTCAGAGATGAAAAGAATCCTTTTGAACTTGTAAGGATAGTAAGATCTTTTGACCCTTGTCTCGCTTGTGCGATCCATGTGATAAATCCCAAAGGGACAGAAATGGGTAAATTCGTTGTAAGTTGATCAAATTAACTTAATCATGAGCAGAAAACCAATACTGATTCTGGGAGTTGGAAACACAATCCAAACGGATGATGGTGTCGGAGTTCATGTTATTGAGGAAATGAGAAAAAATCCATTACCAAAAGACACTGATCTGTTTGACGGTGGGACTCTCGGATATGATCTTCTGGGAGCTATTGAAGGAAGAAAAAAAGTTATAGTGATCGATACGGTGAAAGGACAGCAATCGCCCGGGACGCTTTATAAGTTTTCCCCGGAGGATGTACCCAACGATAACAACTATGATTCACTCCATCAATTGGGAATTATCGAGGCAATAAGACTTGCCGGACTTCAGAATAAAGCTCCCGACCTGACCGTGATCATCGGAGTGGAGCCTGAAATTATCGACTGGGGCCTCTCGTTGACAGACACTGTAAAGAAAAAAATACCAAGGATCATTGAGATGGTAATGGAAGAAGTAAACATTGCAACAAAAACCATTTCACCAAAAATTTCAAACAATTAGGAGGAAAAAGTGAAAGAAAAAAAAGACATAACCCGAAGAGGCTTTTTGAAACTGATTGGGAAAGGAACTGGTGCTGCTGTTGGTATAAGTCTGCTGGATATACCAGGATTTCAGAAATTATTGGCAGACGAACTTGCACACGTTCCGGTAATATGGATCGCTGCAGGTTCATGTACCGGATGCTCAGTTTCACTGCTCAACTCATTAAGCCCGACAATTCAGGACCTGCTTTTGGGAGAAGTTGTACCCGGTAAGCATGTAGCCCTTGAATTCCATCCTACCGTAATGGCAGGACAGGGAGACCAGATTATTGATATTCTGGACAAATACAAAGCCGGAAAACCCGGTAGTTTTATATTAGCATACGAAGGTGCGGTCTCAACAAAAGATCATGGAGTTTATTGCGAGGTTGGCGAAAAGAACGGCCACGGAATATCTACACTTCAACATCTGTTAGACCTTGCCCCTAAAGCAATGGCTGTTCTTAATGTAGGAACCTGTTCTTCATACGGTGGAATTCCAGGAGCAGCTCCGAACCCTACAGGGGTCAAACCTATAACTGATATTTTGAAAGAGAAAGGGATAAAAACTCCGGTTGTAAACATTCCCGGATGCCCCCCTCACCCGGACTGGATAGTCGGAACGATCGCAACAGTCCTTATAGGTGGCCTGGGAGCATTAAAAGTTGACAAACATGGAAGACCTTTGGCCTTTTTCGGCAAAAACATCCATGAGAACTGCCCACTAAGAGGTCAGTTTGACAAGGGAAATTTTGCTAAGAAATTCTCTGATGACGGCTGTTTGTATGAGCTTGGCTGTAAAGGCCCGGTCGCGTATGCTGATTGCTCAACAAGAATGTGGAACAGCTCAACGAACTGGTGTATCGGAAGTGGCAGCCCATGTGTGGGATGCGTTGAACCTGAATTTCCTTATGTGGATTCAATGCTTAACAAAGTAGATATACATGCCGCAACAGCACCTTCAACATATCCGGGAATAATTACCGAAAGGGGATCCAGCATCGGTGCAGCAGCCACTGCGGTTGTTGGCGGAGCTGTTGGACTGGCGGCCGGTTATTCCATTGCAAAATCCAAAAATTCTGAAAACGAAAAAGAGGAGTAGATAATGTCTATTAATCGCAGGAACTTCCTGAAGATATCTGCAATCACAGCAGGAACTCTTGTAGGAAGTTCAAAAAAAGTATCCGCATCTGTTGGCAAGGATAATTTTTCAAAGACCTACTCCATGCTGAATGATAGTACAAAGTGCATCGGATGCAGAGCATGTCAATCAGCCTGCAAAACCCGCAAAGGATTCAGTGCCACAGGCGATAACGCGAAGTATGACATGCCTCTTGACCTGAACGCAAAGAACCACACTCTTATCAAGCTGTATGATGAGGGTGATGATTCCTCTTTTGTGAAGCTTCAATGTATGCATTGCAACGATCCGGCTTGTGTATCTGCATGTCCGGTTTCAGCGCTTATCAAACAGGCAAACGGGGTCGTAACTTACGACAAGGACAAATGTATCGGCTGCAGATATTGTATGATCGCCTGTCCGTTCGATGTCCCTACTTTCGAATATGACAAAGCATTGCCGGAGATCATGAAATGTGATTTCTGCAAAGACCAGCTTGCTGAAGGGAAATCGACAGAATGCGCCAATGTATGTCCGACTGGAGCAATCATGTTTGGTAAAAGAGAAGATATGCTGAAAGAAGCAAAGAGAAGGATCGATGCTGAACCCGAAAAGTATATCAATCACATTTATGGAGAAAAAGAGGCAGGAGGGACATCTGTTTTGTATCTTTCTTCCGTCCCTTTTGAAAAACTCGGGCTTCAAACATTCGACTCTGAGCCTGTTCCCGACATGGCAGAATCAATTCAACACGGCATCTTCAAATATTTCATTCCACCGGTAGCCCTTTACGGAGCCCTTGGAATTTACAGCTTGGTCTCAAAGAAAAAGGATCCGACAGGCGGGGGGGAATGAGAACATGAAAGTAAATGCTGAACCAATGAACAAAAACCTCTGGACAAAGTGGTTTAAGGTCGGAGTGTTTTTTATTGCAGTCGGAGGCGTTATCTCTATATACAGATTCATTTTTGGGATAGGAGCAGTCACCAATCTCAGCGACGGATCTCCCTGGGGATTATGGATCGCATTTGATGTTGTAATAGGAATTGCATTAGCAGCCGGGGGTTTTACTACCGCTGCACTTGTTTATATATTCAACAAAGGAAAATACTCACCACTCGTAAGGCCTGCAGTTCTCACAGCAATGCTGGGATATGGACTTGCAGGTTTCTCTATCGTTCTAGATGTAGGGAGGTGGTGGCAGATCTACAACCCTGTACTTCCTGGAAACTGGCAGGGAAACTCAGCAATGTTCGAAGTAGCCATTTGCGTAATGCTCTACCTCTCGATCCTTGTAATTGAGTTTATTCCGGTCGCAACAGAAAGATGGAAAAAGAATGAGAAGGGATTCCTCAAAAGTATATCTTCTTTCATTGAACCTTTGCTTAACAAGGTGATTCTATTATTCATAATTCTCGGCGTAGTCATTTCAACGCTCCATCAGTCTTCTCTCGGCTCACTAATGCTTCTGGCAAAATTTAAACTGCATCCATTATGGTTCTCACCCTGGCTTCCATTAATGTTCCTTATATCTGCTATTGCAGTCGGATTTCCGGTTGTGGTAGTGGAATCTACAATATCATCCAGAGCATTTAAGACAAAGTCTGAGAATCACCTTCTCAAAGGATTGCTCAAATTTACTCCATGGATTCTTGGCCTCTACCTTATCCTAAGATTGTGGGATATTGTTTATTACGGAAAGATATCCATGCTATTAAGCACTATGGGGCTTTTGTTTATAGTAGAGCTTTCTCTTTTTGCGATAATTCCAATAATTCTCCTGAATCTTAAATCATACAAAAATAATCCCGGCAAGATGATGAATATTTCAATGTTGATAATTGCCGGATTGATGTTGAACAGACTCAACACATATCTGATCGCATTTAAGACAAGGCCGGGATGGGGTGCATATTTTCCATCAATAGGAGAGATATTAATATCAGCAATGCTTGTATCGGTTTTATTTGTAGGATACAAAGTCCTTGCAAATTACTTTCCTGTATTAACAAAAGAATAAGATATTGAATATAACAGGGAGGGGCTGTTCGCAGCCTCTCCTTTTTTTACCCACTCACACCCGTACCCTCTCCCCCAGCCCCTCCAGCCAGGCTGCTTTCTCTTCGCTTACGCGAATTCACCTTGTCTCCCATAGGTAGAGGGGGAATAAAACAATAATAAGTCCACTTTAGGGTATTTAGGGGCCAAGGGGTGATGGAAATCTATGTATTTCGATTAAACTAGTTCTGTTTTTATAAAATCCGACATCTTCCTTACCTTATTAATGATCCCGGTATACACCAGGGGATCTATTGCCTGATCCCTGTCACTAAGAGCTTCCTCCGGTTTATAGTGTACTTCGATCATAAGACCGTCAGCACCTGCTCCTACAGCAGAAAGGCTCATTGGCTCGATAAGGTCCGGGCTTCCTGTCCCGTGAGACGGATCAATAAAAACCGGAAGATGTGTTAGGATCTTTATTGAGGGAACTACCGCCATATCGATGGTATTCCTGGTATATGTATCAAAAGTTCTTATACCTCTTTCACAGAGAATAACATTCGGATTTCCACGTTCAAGAATATATTCAGCACAATTCAACCACTCTTCAAGGGTAGCTGACATCCCTCTCTTTAACAATACTGGCTTGTCTTGTAATCCAACCTCTTTAAGCAGTGCAAAATTCTGCATATTCCTTGAACCTATCTGCAAAATATCAACATGAGCAGAAGTTATCTCAACATCTCTTGTATCAAGAACTTCCGTAACAACTGGAATATCAAGCTCCTCTCCAACTCTTTTTAGTATCTTCAATCCCTCTACACCCAATCCCTGAAAATCGTAAGGGGATGTTCTGGCTTTGAATACTCCACCTCTCAGAATATCAATGCCTGCTTTTTTTAGTGGGAGAGCCGTTTGGTAGGTTTGTTCTTCACTTTCCACACTGCATGGTCCTGCTATCATGGTAAAACCGGAACCGATCTTCACATTTCCAACTTCGATTATGGTTTTATGATCTTTTGAGTTTTTTAAACAGAGTTTCAAATTATCAAATTTTTTCATAATTATTGGTATTTAACGATAAATATTAAACATTTCATCACCCAATGTCAAGAGTCCCGACCATGAGGGACTGAGGGTTTAGCCCTGTCAGATTTATTAACTAAAAATACTCCTAAAAGTATAATCCCCATCCACATTAAATGTGCAAATGTAATAACCTCTCCATCAATAAAGCCCCACATTATAGCAATAACAGGTATCAGGTATGTAACTGAAACCGAAAAAAGAAGCGGTGTATGCTTTATCAAATTATTAAATAGGATTAATGCCAGTACAGTACCAAACAGTGCTAAGATTAAAATGTACCCTAGATTTGTATATACACTTTTGTCAATTCCGGCATCGGGAAATTTTGAAAAAACGAGATATATCCCTGCAAAAGGACCGGTAAACAAGAACCCGAGCATAGTGATCTTTACTCCATCCATTTCCTTTAAGTTATTTTTAATCTCATTAGCTGTAATCCCGTAACATACTGTTGCAAAGATTATCAACAAAGAGTGAATGTCGATCGAATTAAATATATCTGATCCCCTGTATATAAGGCCCACAGCACCTGTAAGTCCTAACAATATACCTGAGATCTTCCTGATGTTAATTGTACTTTTATAAAACATCCATCCTATTAACAATGTAAACATTGGGGTTAGTGAATTTAGAATTCCCGCTAAAGAACTGTCTATTACCGTTTGTGCTTTCGTAAAAAGGAACGCAGGGATTGCTGACCCAAGAAATCCTACAATTAGTAATGATCTTAAATTTTTCCTGTTGATAAGGTGTAAGTTTTTAAAAAAAAAGGGGGAAAAAAACATAAAAGATGCAAAAATTCGAATACTTGCAACCTGAGAACTTGAGAAAGATGAAAGTCCCCTCTTCATCAATATAAATGAGGAACCCCAGACAAGAGCAAGAACAAACAAGGCTAACCATTGCCAGGATTTCCTTTTTAGAAATTTTTCCATAAGATAACATTCTAAGTGAAAAGGCTTATCCTGTAAATATATTAAGACTATCTTCTTACTATTTTTGAACTTTAAGCCTTGCTTCGACTCCTTCAGGAGGTTGGGAGGCCATAGCAGGAGGGTCATATCTCCCTTTCCTTGACTATACCTCTCTCCTTTGATAATTTATTAAGATGTTCAGATACAAAACTAAGATCAGGCTATATGATACTGATGCGGCAGGCATATTGTTCTTTGCGAACCAATTCAGGCTTGTCGAGGAAGCATACGAAGAGTTCCTTGAAGAAAACGGAATACAGATCAAAGATTTTCTTGATAAAAGTAATTTTATCGTTCCAATCGTACATGCCGACTCTGACTTTCTTCATCCTTTGAGGGCGGGTGATAAAATTGAGATCGAGATAGATCTTTCAAAAATAGGTGACTCATCTTTTACTCTTACTCATAGAATATTTAATTCTGACAAGACACTATGCGGCAAGGGTTCCACTGTTCATGTCTCCGTTTCTTCCAGGACTTTCAAGAAGATCATGATGCCGGATCACATCATAGACATCCTCAACTCAATCTGAAATTGTTTTCAACCCTTTCCCGTGTTTTGCAAGTTCTTTTAAAAAGGGTCTTCTTCTTTTAACCTGTCCAGGCTCGATATTATCAAGATAATAAAACTTATCAGGGATTTTAAACCCGGATATACTGATCTTCAGACTTTTAACGATCTCTTCTCTGCTTATCTTTTTTCCGCCTGTATTTATAAAAGCAACAGGCCTGTTCCCATATTTTTCGTTCTCTACTGAAACAACCACAGCTTCAGCAATGTTTTCAATTTTCAGCAATTCACTTTCGATCTCCTCCGGAAAAACATTCTCTCCTCCGGATATGAACATATTATCTTTCCTCCCACTCAAGAAAAGATCTCCTGATTCTCCTAAGCTCCCGATGTCACCGGTATGGAACCACCCGTCTGCATCTGTATTCAATGAAGTAAATTTCCCCCCGGAAATATACCCCGGGGAAAGCGTCTTCCCCCTGACAAGAATTTCGTTGCCCGCCCCAATTAAAAGCTCTCTATATTTCAGGACTGATCCTGAAGTGGCAAGATACTCTTCACTTACACTTTCTTTAGTTGCCGTTACTTGAGAAGACATTTCCGTTAACCCATAAGTTTTGTAAACGGGAACATTTAAACTTAAAGCCTTTTGAATAAGTAATTCAGGGATATTACCACCTCCAACAAGAGCGACCTCTAAAGTCTGCGGGGGAGGCTGTTTCATGCTTTCAAGACTGGAGACATATTCGACAAGCTGAGTTGCAACCATTGAAATATGAGTAATGCAGCTATCATAGATCTCTTCACAAAGACTCTTCCCCTTCCCGTTGGGGAGAGAAATGGATGCACCTGCAAGGAAAGCTCTGAATAGAATAGCCAGCCCGCCTACGTGATAAAGAGGTAGTGACAACAGCCAATTATCTCCGACTTTCAGGGTTATATTCAAATTAGCACCAACTGCACTGAAAAAATGGTTTTCCGGAGAGAGCAGAACACCTTTAGGAATTCCTGTGCTTCCGGAAGTAAGGATCACAATTCCCCCTTTCTCAATATTCCATGACTCTCTATATTTATTGCTGTTAATTCTGTCAGTATTAATACTCCTGAGAGCAATGTTCCTGATTCGTGAAAGGCCCATCTCGTTAGTGAAAATTTCGGAGATCACAAGGTCAATTCCAATACCGGAAATAATTTTTTCAATTTCAGGGTAACGGAACCGGAAGTTTATCGGAACAGCGAAACTCCCCATTCTCAAGAGAGCAAAGATCATAGTGATGTATTTTATAGAATTTTCTGATATGATGCCGACCTTCATACCTGGCTTGACACCCTCCCTCTGAAGAGATAGAACAGCTGCATCTATCCTGTCATTAAGCTCTCGATAAGATATTTGCAACTCCCCTTTGGTCAGAGCGATATCATCCGAAAATTTATTTGAATGGTTCCCAACAGGGCATCCTGACTCTATCCTCATCGATCAGACAGTGAACTGCCACCCCAGAGAGAAAATAATAGAATAGATAAACAGAATTTTACCTGTATATCCCAGCATTTCATTCATAACCTCACCTTTCCCGCCTTTCAAAATTATTCTAAATGGTTTTATCGCAGGAATAAGTATAAGAATCACAAAAACCGAATAATTGATCTTTTCTCCTAAACAGAACAATAGGATAGGAATAAGTGAAGCAAAAACGATCGACAAAATATATTCAATCCTCCCGAACTTCTTCCCCAATTTAACTATCAGGGTATTCTTCCCGGCCACCATGTCGTCATCGTGGTCCCGGAGATTATTTATGCATAGAATTGCTACAGATAACAATCCGGGGCCAAGCCCGGACAATAAAGAATTCAAGTTCAGTTCAAGTGTCTGAACATAAAAGGTACCCGCTACAGCAACAGGACCGAAAAAGATAAGGACAAATATATCCCCTAACCCGTTATATCCCAGGGGAAATGGCCCTGCCGTATAAATTATTCCGGAGATAATGGACAACACTCCGACAATAAGGATTGGGAATCCTCCGCGAAGAACAAGAGGAATTGACAGAATTATTATCAAAAACAGGACAACGAACATTCCTCTTTTCATGTTTCCCGGAGTTATAAGGCCCGCTTGCGTAACCCTGACCGGCCCTACTCTGCTCTCAGTATCTGTCCCCTTTTTAAAGTCCGAATAATCATTGACCATGTTGGTCCCCGCCTGGATAAGCAGAGCAACAAGTGCAGCAAGTATCACCGAAGGGAGATGGTGCAATCCCTCACGATAAGCGAGAGCAAATCCGATCAGGACAGGGCCTGCTGCCGCAGGGAGGGTTTTCGGTCGAATTGCAAGAATCCAGTTCTTATTTGATCCGGGAATACTCATTTTTTATGGATTTCTTTTGAATTTTTTAAAATCAGGCTCTCTTTTTTCCACAAAGGCATCCCGCCCTTCTTTGGCTTCATCGCTCATATAGTAGAGCATTGTCGCATTTCCAGCGAGCTCCTGAAGTCCGGCCTGCCCATCACAATCAGCATTCAGTGATGATTTCAACAATCTTATAGCCATCGGCGAGTTTTTGAGGATCTCTCTGCTCCATTTAACCGTTTCCTCTTCCAGGTCTTCAAGGGGAACAACAGTGTTTACCAGACCCATATCCAAAGCCTCCTGCGCATTATACTGCCGGCAGAGAAACCAGATCTCTCTTGCTTTCTTCTGACCGACTATCCTTGCCATATAGCTTGCACCATAACCACCGTCAAAAGAACCCACCTTTGGGCCGGTTTGACCATAGATCGCATTGTCAGCACTTATGGTCAGATCACATAGCATATGAAGCACATGTCCGCCACCGATGGCATAGCCTGCAACCATAGCGATCACAGGTTTCGGGCATGTCCTTATCTGTCTCTGAAAGTCCAGAACGTTCAACCTGTTAACACCTTTTGCATCTTTATACCCTGAGTCACCTCGGATCCTCTGATCTCCACCGGAACAAAAAGCCTTCTCTCCCATTCCTGTCAATATTATCACTCCGGTATCAGGATCCTCTTTTGCATCACCAAGTGCATCACTCATCTCCATTACAGTGAGAGGACGAAATGCATTTCTCACCTCAGGCCTGTTTATAACTATTTTTGCAATCCCTTCAGCTTTATAATATTTAATATCCTGATATTTTCCTGTATCAACCCATTCTGTTTTGTTCATTTAACTTCTCCTTCAATTATTCTGTTTTTTATCCAGCTTAATCTTTATAAGTGATTGCAGCTCTTTATGAGCATTTAAATTTTCATCCATATCTACCACGGCTTCAAGAATAACACTTTCACTTCCCTGCACAGCAGACCTGTATTCATCTGAAAACTCTTTTTTTGTTGTTACTTTTGAATATTTTATATTAAATTGATCTGCTGCATGATCAAAGTTCAACCCATGGGGAGTCAGGAAATACTTCTCAAATGTTGTCTTATATTCAGCTACAGGGAGAAATGAGAATATCGAACCTCCGCCATTGTTTATTAAAACAATTATAATTTGCTTCTTACTTTCCCTTACCAAGGCAAGCGAATTCATGTCATGAAGGAAAGCAATGTCCCCGATCAAAAGAGTTAGAGGAGCATTAATGGAGGAAGAATATCCGCATGCTGAAGCAATAACACCATCTATTCCACTGGCACCCCGGTTCCCGCTTATATGAAGAGTTTTCCCATTCGATACGGCATACATATCCATATCCCGTATCGGCATACTATTGGAAAGAAACATAGCATTTCCATCCTTGACCATATTGGATATTTCTCTCGATATAAAGATCTCGTTGAGTTTTTCCCCCTCATTGACAAAGTTTTCAATAATTCCTTCAGTGATATCTGAGGCATTTCTTAATTCTACAACCAGCTCATCATCGTCTCCCGGCAACATCTCAGGGAGCACTGCATCAACAAAACCGGCCACTGAAGATCTCACTCTGTGAGATACGATATGTAGCGGATCATTCCTTAAGGGGTGATTCAGTACCGTTATATAGTTGTCCGGATTTACTTTTTCTATAAATTGATAATATCTTTTTGAAGTAATCCTGCCGCCAAGGTGGATTATCGTATCAATTTTCTCGCCATTTGAGAAATCGGATAACAAAACCTGATCAAAATAGTGAATTATATGATCAGAAGAACTATCAAGCCTCAGTCCTGAAGTAAGATCCGGAAAGATAGGCCATTTTAATTTTTCTGCCAGCTCTATCACACTTTTCCCTTCGTTATCTTTTAACTTTCCCGCAACAATTATCCCTTTTTTACTTTGACCTATTATTTCTGTGATCTCTTTAAGGCTGCCGGGAGTGAAGCTCTCTTCAGAACCTGTATATTTTGTATAGGGATCTCCGCTTTGAATCCATTTCTTGACCGGTTCCAGTCCATTTCTCCACTCTCCGCCTGATTCTTCAGGAGTCAGAGGCTCTCTGAACATACAGTTTATGTGTACAGGACCGGGAGTTCCAGATTTAGCCATAAAAATAGCCTGGTCGATTGTGGTAAGAACTGATTCAGGTTTTATACCGGGGTCGGGGACAGGAAGATCAAAATCCCACTTTACATACTTTCCGAATATTCCGGGTTGGTCGATCGTTTGCAAAGCTCCAGTCTTTCTAAGTTCAGGGGGCCTGTCCGCAGTAAGAATTATGAGAGGAACCTTTTTCTTTGATGCCTCAATGACTGCAGGGAAAAAATTCGCAACTGCCGTCCCTGATGTAGAGATTAGAACCGCAGGACCTTTTCCGGACGAACTAACTCCCAATGCAAAAAAACCGAGCCCTCTTTCATCAAAATGAACCGTTTTCTCTCCTTTTGCACATTCAGCAGCTGAGATAGTCAGTGGGGTCGATCTGGAACCGGGGGCAATACAGAAATGATCCGCCCCGTTTCTAACAAGTTCTTCAATGATAAGTCCTGCCCAAAGGTAATTTATATTCGGAATATTTTCAATTTTCATATTTTAATATTTTTTTGTATTTTTTAATTTTAAGATCAATCTCTTCCCACTCTTTTTCCGGATCGGAACCCGGAACTATACCTGCTCCTGAATAGATAAATATTTTATCTTTCCTTAATAACATGGATCTTATAGCTACATAATAATCAGAAATATCTTTTCCTGCAAACCCTACTATTCCGGAATACCATCCTCTGTCGAAAGGCTCCTCTTTTTTGAGGATATCAAAACTCTTTTTCAGGGGTTTCCCTGAGACCGCCGGGGTTGGAGCCAGGACATCTATCAGAGTCCAGTCTGTTTTTTTTTTTTTGACCTTGCCACTGATCTTTCTATATAAATGCTGAAGCCCGGACAGTTTTAAAAGTACCCTCTCAGATATTGCTGCCATTTCACAGAGAGGATCTATTTTTTTGACTATATCCTCCGTTACAATATCATGTTCCAGAGTGTTTTTTTTAGATCTGAGCAGGTCTTTTCCGATAATATCATCCTGTTCTTTGTCTTTACCCCTGGGAGATGTCCCGGCAATAGACTCAGCAGATAGAAGATCACCCTCTCTCATGAAGAGTCTCTCCGGAGTTGCACCCAGAAAAAAATCATCCCCATTAAATGTGAACAAGAAGTTTGCAGTGTAATCACCGGACATCTTTAATTCTGACAAAATTTTGAACGGATCAACTTTTCCATCATGATCGAGCTCAAGTCGTCTTGCCCCGACCATCTTTTCAACATCGCCCCTCTTAATCCTGTCGAGATAGGTAGAGATCATTTTCCCCCAACCTTCAATGTCCGGGGAATACCTTCTAAAACAAACTTTACCACTATTGCCTTCCTCTGGCTTCGGAATCGGTTTCAAGCTGTTTATTTCACTCAGAAGTTTCTTGATATTGCCCGTCCCGGCTTCATAATTCCGGTAATTAATTATAAAATATCCTTTTTTATCTTTAATGATATATTCAAATCTGGGGAGAACAAACCTTGATGCCCCGAACGATCTCCACTCTTCTGAATTCGGATTCTCTTTAAAAAAGGAGATCCCCCCGAACATTTTCATTCCACTCCTTATCAATTCTTCGGGAAGGGTCAACAATTCTTCCTCTCCGGCCCTGTCAATTCCATTCAACTCAAGAATATTTCCGACAGCAGCAACCACAGGTTCTCCTCTCCCTCTCGATTCAAAAAATATTTTCTCTTTCCAGGGTTGGGCTTTCAGCCACAGGATCGGATCTGCCTGGTCTGTTCTCAACTCTATCCGGGAAAACCCCTCCCTATAAGCCTCTTCTGATCCTCTCCGCATCAATTCTTCCGAAAGAGAATCTGTAAGAGCGGAAAAAGGGATCTTTCTGTTATCCATTTGGCCTGACACCTCTATAGATAGTTACTATTCCCATTGTCAAAGGGAATTTTTCACATTCAGCAAATCCCGCATCTTCCATTAACCTTATGAATTTATCTCCATATGGAAATACTTCTATTGTTTTATTCAGATACCTGTAAGCCTCAATATCACCGGAGATCAGCCTGCCAATAACCGGAAGGAAATATCTGAGATAGACAAGGTGAACCCATTTTAAAAATTTGTTTCCCGGCAATGAAAACTCCAGGATCAGCACTCTGCCACCATTTGCAAGAGTCCTGTAGATATCCCGCAAGGCGATTACTGGTTCTGATATATTTCTTATTCCAAAGGCCATTGTAGCTATATCAAAACTCCCGGTTTTAACAGGGATCGAATTTGCATCTCCAAGGATGAAGTCAACTTCATCGCTTTTCCCCTTTTTAATACTTTTTCTTGCTGCATGCGACAGCATGTTAAAAGACATATCAACTCCAACTGCTTTATCGAACCTGCCTGAATGTTTGATTAGGCTGAACAGAACATCACCGGTTCCCGTTGCAAGGTCAAGTAAACTCCTGTCTTTTTTTCCACCGGTAAGACTTGACAGTTTTTTCCTCCAATGAAAATCGAAACCCAGAGAAAGGAGATGATTAAGGAGATCATATTTTTTATAAATCCGGTCAAAGATCTTCCATGCCTTCTTTTTTTCTTCTGTATATCTGCCTTGATTAGTATCCATTTAAATTATGAACGATAATATCATATGAAAATCTCTAATTCAACTGAATCTAAAGTCCTGCAGGTCACTTTGACATCCGGAAAGTATAAATCTATAATCCATCTATAAAAGCATGAAAACAATTATTGAATTGAGAAAAGAAATAGACAAGATAGATAGTGAGATAGTGAATTTAATTATCAAACGGATGGAAGTTTCAAAATCCATCGGAAAGAGCAAGGAAATAATTACAGATAAATCCCGTGAAATGCAGGTAATATTAAATGCATTGAATACATCAGATGAAAAAATTGATCCCTCATTCCTCAGAGAACTCTTCGAACTAATTATTGCAGAGAGTAAAAGGGTTCAGATTGACTAAATCAGGAAACGATTTTTTAGTTCATCCATGGGCACCATGCAGGTGTCACGTTTACCGAAAATTTTATACCTGAATTTGGCAAAAACCGTATATCCCCGATCTCTGAATATCCGGGGAAATATTTTAAGAATTCTTAAATATTTCCATCCGCCTTTCAGATATTTGAATATTTCAAGCACTGCTTCTGATTTTACAAATATATCTCCATCTATTGTCAGTATTATTGTTTCATATCCTTTTGCATCCAGTTTGTGCTTGTGAATAATCTCCTGCCCGGCCCTGCTTTGAGAAGCAGCAAAAATGAAAATATTTCCTTTATCCCGCTTTATAATAAAATTAACAGCCCAATTGCAAAAATTACACACTCCATCAAAGATAATGATTTTTGTTCCTTCAGATACAATCAGTTTTTTCATCTCATCCTTTCTAAGCTCTACTTTAATTGTTCTTTTACAACTGAATATTTAAATACATCAGGTCTGGAATAGTGCCCTGATACATCAAACATTCTTTTTGCAGCAATAATCTCAGTCAAATCAATATCTGCATAGATAATTTCTTCTTTCCCTTCGGCAGGGCCTGCAATAAACTCACCTTTCGGATTAATTATGCAGCTTTTCCCAGTATTTATCCACTCTTTGCCCTCAGGATAAAGAGTTTTAAAATTAAGTCTTTCCGGAATATCATCCATCCTCAGGGCCATACACGACCCGACAATAAACATCCCCCCCTCTCTTGCTATATGCTTTAAACTCATCAGCCAGTTATCACTCTTGTCCCAGGTCGGGGCTGCCAGGATTTGAACTCCCGCATCATACATTGCCTGACGGGCGAGGGGCATAAAATTTTCCCAACAGATCAAACCTCCAAGTTTTCCAATTGAAGTTTCAAATGTGTGAAGTGTACTTCCATCTCCACGTGCCCATACCAATCGTTCACCACCAGTTGGAATCAATTTCCGGTGAATTCCCTCTACCCCTCCTTTCTCATTTATATAGAGAAGGCTGTTGTAAAGGCTCCCGCCACTGGATTCTTTATTGATCTCATTTATACCTATCACAACATATATATTGTTTTCTTCTGCAACTCTGCTCAATTCCTTTATCGATCCATCTCCACTTGATACTGCATTATTTACCAGCTCAAGATACAGATCGTTTAGTTCCTTAGATCTGCTATTGGGGATCAACCATACCCAGTCAGGATAGCCCGGGATGAATGCCTCGGGAAAAACAATTAGTTCCGCTCCTTTTTTCGCTGCTTCTTCTATAAGAAAACACGCTTTTTTAATAGTTGCATCTTTGTCTAAATAAACTGGAGCAGCCTGTGCTGCAGCAACTTTAATATTTTGTTTTTTTTTCTTCATAATTATCTCCTCTCTCTTTACTACAATAAATTATTCTATTCAGGGGAATTGTTTACATCAGAAATGTATTTAATTCCCAATTCTGAATCTTTATCAATTCTTTTAAGATTCAGGTTCTAACGTTTAAGTGTATCTCTCAATTGTGCCAGATGATGATAACTATGCCTGAGAGCATGGTCTTCTATAAAGAACTGAGTGGTAAGAGGCGCATCTGCATTTAATGAGACTGTGGCAGCATTGTCAAGCTCTTTATCACTAAACAACCTTACTGCATCCGCTGCAACTTTGCTGTTTTGTCTCAGCAGGTCAATAGTTTCTTTCCTCCCTGCTAATTCAAATTCAGCTGAATGGTTTGCGTTCATATCATCAATCACCTTTTTCGTAGCACCTGTTATAGGCTGTCCCGAAGCAAGAGTTTGTGCTAATTCTATCTCTACCGGATAAACACTCGCTACATGATGCACAATAACACCCAGCTTTCTTTTTCCATCTGAAAGAGGTCTGTTCCATTCTGAATCTGACATTTTTTCTGCAAAAGCAACAAGTGCTGCTGCTCCCTGTTCCAACCTGTCTGCAAGAGCATTTGCTCTCAAATTGCTTTTTATATTTGTATTCATTTAAATTTCTCCTAATGTTACCAAGTTGGGTATGTTAAACGATTGGTTTTGCTTTTTCAAGTATTTTATTAAATAAAAAAGTTGTTCACTTTTACTGAAGATAGATCAGTTAATCTCGATCACATCCCAATTCTTGTTGACCCAGAGACCGATAACTTCTACATTTTGAAATTTGTTTTTAATTACATTAATTGCATTCTGTGTTTGCGCTTTCTGATTTTCCTCGTCAGTGGGATTCCCTGCACAATCATGGTGCCCTATAATCACAATGTGTTTTGATCCATGCTTCTCTACAGAGATTTTGACGCGGGCAAAAATAGATTCAATAAGTTTCTGATCCGTTCTGTCTGAAAGAATTTTATTCGGCCCGGGCTCAGTAATCATATCAACATACTCTACTCTGTATTTTTTTTTCAGATATTCGATCACAGGTAGCTGGACACGCCCGTCCATACAATTTATTGCTGTGCAAAATTTCATCTTTTCTCCAATTAGAAACAAAATTTAATATTTATAATATCTTAATTTACTTTTCTATTTATCAAATTTTCAAGGTAACGGGATTTTATCTGGTTGCTTGCCATGATTTGCTTTACCGGGGGAAGTTTTAGAATTACTCCAAGCACTGCTGCCAAAGCTCTATGACTCCACAACACCCTGTTATCAAAGAACAAATGCTGTAACTTTCCCCTCTCAATAGCCATCACGACAGTTCTATGAGTACCATTGAGTGGTGTAAGTACTCTTTTTTGCCGCGACTCAAGAGAAATACTGTCTTTAGAACATACCCTGACACATACACCACACCCGAGACAAAGGTCCTCGTCCAGTTTTGCTATCTTCTGATTTGGCTTTTCCGGATCACTTAAGGAGATAAGGGTCATTGCTTCCACAGGGCAGGCAATCACACATTGTCCACACCCATTGCACTCCGATTCATCTACAACAGGCAGAAAGTTTGTTGTGTGTACAGGATCAAGAATTGCAAATTTTCTTGCTGCGATCATAGCTTCGCAGCAGCATCCGCAACAATTACAGATAAAGCTCACTTTTTCTCTGACATTCTCGCCAAATTGGACCAGATTATTTTCATATGCAACCTGAAGAAGGTCCAGACACTCCACTTCATCAATTGCCTTGGCAAATTCATGTCTGGCAAGTGAATTTGCAGTATTGCCAAAGGTCATGCAAATATCTTTCGGAGCATCACAATCCTTACCAAGATGTTCCATTTTGTGACGGCAATAGCATATACCGACACTTATATGGCTTGCAGTTTTTATTACCTCTGTGGCCCTTTCGTAATCCAGAACATGGAGTGCATTTTTTTTTGATAGTGCAGGTTCCTGGACAAATGTACGTCCCAGCTGAGTATCTCCCCTCGTAAATAATTCTCTAATAAATTCTTCCTCGACATTAAGATATTGATAAAACAATTCACTCAGCAACTTTTGATCGATGTCACCTCTGACCCTCATCAGTGAAAATTCAAAAAAACCTGCCATCGGAGGAGGCAGTGTATAAACCGTCGCTCCAATTTGTTCAACATCAACAAGAATTGCCCTTTCCGACAACAAATTAAGAATATTTTGGGTTGAAACCATATCCATCTTCCAAATTTTGCCGGCTTTCTCTGCAGTAAAAGGTTTTATCGGTAATAACGAGACTAGCTCTGCCTCTTTTTCACTGAACAACATTTTCAGGATCTTAAATAATACATCTGAAGGAGGCGCTCCCTGAGGAAAACGATTTAACCTGTCAACCAAATCTGAATACCCCTTTTTTAAATTTCTATGTGCCATTCTCTTCTCTTTACCTACTAATTTAATTGTCCTGCTTTTACTCTGGATTTTTTAAGTCTTTTCCAGAACGATTTATATAGAAAACTATCCCCACTCAATTCACAAAGCTGATAATTGCCCGCAGCCTGAACCGAATGGAGCAGTTACAAGACTGCTCTTTGTTAAAGCATTGTTATACTCAGCCCCGATAAGCAACAGGCTTAATTGATCAGGGCATCTCAATTACTATTCTCCATATCGATTTTTTCAAACAAGTATAATAATTATTCCCAGAGAAAATCCTACAACAGCCATTACACCGAAACACCCTCTGCTTCCGGCAGACAAGAGATGGCTGTATTTTTCGGGATCCCGTTCAATTAGATCATTTACATAATTATCTACAAACTCCTTGGACTCTTTCAATCCCCAACCTGTGAACTCCCGGCATATTTTAATCGCACCGATCTTGTTTTCCGCTTCAAGTTCTTCAACGATTTTTTCAATTTGCTCTTCTGTTAAACGATCAGCCATTTAGCACCTCCTAAAAAACATAGCAATTCAGCAAGATCTTTTTATTTCCTTTAAAAAACTGTCCATTACTACAGTAGCTTTCCCTTTAAGGAAAGCATCAGTTATTTCGTTTGTAAAGTTTGAAGGTGAAATATTCACTTCAATTATTTTTTTACCTCTTTTTTTTGCTTCCATTGGGATCAGTGAAGCCGGCATGATCTCTCCCGAAGTGCCTATTATTAAAAAAAGGTCTGAATTGGCCACTTCAGACCAGGCTTTCAGGTTGGCCGTTTCCGGTATCGGCTCACCAAAAAAAACAAAATCGGGTTTTAGTACCGCATCACATTTTTTGCATCTAGGGGGTAACACCAACAAATCCACGTTTTGTGTAAGCTCCTTTTCTCCACAGCCGGTACATACAAGATCTCTTGAATTACCATGAAATTCATAAACCTCCCTGCTGCCTGCATCATGGTGGAGATTATCTATATTCTGCGTTATGATCGAGTGGAGTATGCCCATCTCCTCAAGTTCCGCAAGCACAAAGTGAGCTTTGTTGGGTTTTGCACTACCGAAAAAATCATAAAATATTTCCTTTATTATTCTCCATGATTCTTCAGGGTTTTTCAGGAAATATCCTATTTCAAGAATTTCCGGGTTATATTTCGCCCACAAACCACCTTCCCCCCGAAAAGGCGGGATCCCGCTCTCTACGGAAATACCTGCACCAGTGAAAGCTGTTATCCTGGAGGAGTTCAAAAGAAGATCTAATGCCTTCTCTGTATTTTTATGAAAAATATTATCCGGCATTTTTTATTTTGATTTTTTCGATTTTTTTTTTTTTTGCTTGGGCTCAGGAAGTTCAGCAACAGTTAACCTTATCAACTCACTGAGCCACTCCCGGTCTTCCACCTGATCTTCTATAAGAAAATATTGCTTTGCTCCCGGATAGGGCGGGGATTCAACCACATCTTTAATAAACGCTCTTCCTGCTTCTGTTGGCTTTACGAACAATTGGTCATCACATACAAGCGCCATTATTTTCCCATCACCATAGAGCCCATACTCACCAAACATTTTTTTGTAAGTGATCTCTCCTGCATCATCTATCTGATCGACAACAAATTCAACAAATTCTGGTTTTGACCCCATCTCATTTACTCTCCTGTGATATCAAAGCATTTTTCTCTTTTCTGCAATCACTCTAACCTGAAATCTGGAACGTGCTATTCTCGCATAAACACGGCCTGTCAATTAAAACAGTTTTTATCATAATGGTTACTGATTGGATCTGACATCTATTTCTCCCGCGGAACCGGGCGTATCTTTTTACATCCGGTCTCGATTAATAGATACATTAACTGAATAATTATTTCAACATCTTGCTCTGGCAAACTATGGTTGATGTTTAGAGAGTATTGGTATATAATTCACCTTAAATTTTTATTATATCTGATTGAAAACAATCAAAAAAAAGGAGATATATTATGATCAAACCGCACGGTTCAGATACTTTAAATCCGTTATTTGTACAGGATAGTAATAAAAGAGATGAATTGTTGAAAGAAGCTGCAAGTTTACCCTCGATCGTTATTAGTTCTCAGGCTGCTGCTAATGCAGTTATGCTCGGAAGTGGATATTTTAACCCGCTTAAGGGATATATGAATCTTTCCGATTCAATTAAAGTTGCAGAAAAAATGTATACCGCAGATGGAATTTTCTTCCCGGTCCCGGTTCTAAATCTACTTAAAAATGTGGATGATATCAAAGGAAAAGAGAGGATCGCTTTAAAAGATCCTAATGTGGACGGGAACCCGATCATCGCAATCCAGACTGTTAAAGCAATTGAGGAGTTATCCGATACAGACAAAAAAATGATCGGCGATAAGGTGTACGGAACTGACGATAAAGAACACCCCGGACTTGCCATATGGGAAAGCCTTGGCAACTTCATGGTTTCAGGACCTATCGAAGTATTAAATTTTTCATACTTTGAGACAGAATTCCCCGAAACATTCAGAACCGCATACCAGATCAGAGAAGAGATCGAAAAAGCAGGATGGGAAAAGGTTGTCGCATTCCAGACAAGAAATCCGATGCACAGAGCTCACGAAGAGTTGTGTAAAATGGCAAAGGACGGAGTTAATGCAGATGGGATCCTTATCCATATGCTCCTGGGAAAATTGAAGAAAGGAGATATTCCTGCTCCGGTAAGAGATGCCTCGATCAGAAAGATGGTTGACCTCTATTTCCCCCCGAATACAGTAATGATAACAGGTTACGGATTTGACATGCTCTACGCAGGCCCTAGAGAAGCAGTTCTTCATGCCCTTTTCAGACAGAACAGCGGATGCACACATCTGATAGTCGGACGTGACCATGCCGGTGTCGGATCATATTACGGACCTTTTGATGCACAGAAGATATTTGATGATGAAGTTCCTGCAGATGCTCTCGAAATTGAGATATTCAAAGCGGATCACACAGCTTGGTCAAAAAAGCTTAACAAAGTTATCATGATGAACTCGGTAGATGATCATGGCAGAGACGACTGGGTATTTCTTTCAGGAACAAAAGTAAGAGAATTACTCGCAAACGGTGAAAAACTGCCGGTGGAGTTCTCAAGACCTGAGGTTGCAGAAATACTCGGTGAATTTTACAGATCAGAAGCTGGAAAATAACAACACAACAAAAATAATTATATAGGGGCGGATCTGAGATCCGCCCTTTTTTTTTACCCTCTTTTTTTCCCTAATTTTGCCCAGGAGTCGCGGAGGGATACAGTTCTGTTGAACACCTGTTTATCCGAACTTGAAAGCTTTTCATCAACACAAAAATAACCCTGCCGTAGGAATTGGAAATATTCTCCGGGCTTAGCATTTTTCAGCGAAGGTTCGCCCAGTGACCCATTAAGAACATTTAAAGAATCCGGATTAACAAGATCAGGAAGTTCTTTATCACTGCTTCCGGGATTTTCTTCAGTAAAAAGACGGTCATAGATCATTACACCGATCGGAACTGCATGCTTTGCAGAGACCCAATGAGAAGTACCTTTTACTTTTCTCCCATCCTCAGACCATCCGCCCCTTGTTTTCGGGTCATATGTGCATCGGAGTTCAAGTATCTCTCCGGTATTTTCATCTTTTATCACATCTACGCATTTTATATAATAAGCATGCTTTAATCTGATCTCTTTTCCGGGAGACAGGCGGAAAAACTTTTTTGGAGGATCTTCCATGAAGTCATCTTTTTCAATAAATATCTCCCGCGAAAATGGAACCATCCTTGTCCCTGAATCGGGATCCTCAGGATTGTTTATGGCTTCAAGCTCTTCCTCCTTGTCCTCAGGATAGTTTTCGATCACAACTTTTAAAGGATCAAGAACCCCCATCACTCTTTTCGCTCTCTTGTTCAGGTCTTCTCTAACGCAATGCTCAAGAAGAGCTATATCAACTGTACTATCTCTTTTTGCAACACCTATCCTGTCGGCAAAATCTCTTATTGATTCAGGTGTAAAACCCCTTCTCCTGAGGCCTGATACAGTCGGCATTCGTGGATCATCCCATCCTGACACAAGGCCGGCCTCTACCAGTTGAAGCAGTTTTCTCTTGGACATGACCGTGTAGTTAAGATTAAGTCTGGCAAATTCGATCTGCCTGGGAGCAAAGATCTCCAACTCTTTTATGAACCAATCATACAGAGGTCTGTGATCTTCAAACTCAAGAGTGCAAAGAGAATGGGTCACACCTTCGATGGAGTCAGACTGGCCATGAGCAAAATCATACATTGGGTAGATCACCCATTTGTCTCCTGTCCGGTGGTGATGTGCTTTCAGTATACGGTAGATCACTGGATCACGCATGTTCAGGTTCCCGGATTTCATATCAATTTTTGCTCTGAGAACATGACTCCCTTCATCAAAATCTCCACTCTTCATTTTTTTAAATAGTTCAACGCTCTCTTCAACAGGCCTTTCTCTGAAAGGACTCTCTTTCCCCGGCTCGGTTAATGTGCCTCGATATTCCCTTATTTGTTCAGGTGTCAACTCACATACAAAAGCTTTCCCTTTTTTTATCAGTTTCAGTGCGTATTCATAAAGAGTCTCATAGTAATCAGATGCAAAATAGAGCCTCTCTCCCCAATCGAATCCGAGCCATTTCACATCCTGCTTGATAGAATCTACATACTCCACATCCTCTTTTCCGGGATTAGTATCATCAAACCGCAAATTGCAGACGCCACCGTGTTTTCCGGCAATCCCGAAGTTCAAACATATTGATTTGGCGTGCCCGATATGGATATATCCATTCGGTTCAGGAGGGAACCTGGTTACTACATTCCCGTCATTTTTCCCATTCTTCAGATCATTTTCGATTATCGATTCGATAAAGTTCAAACCGGGGGCGCTCTTCTCTTTCATTATATTCTCCAATGGGGACAATTATAGCATATATAATCCCATGCTATATGGACAAGTTTTCCACATCTGGCCCCCGACCCCTAAAGGGGTGAACAACCCTTCATATACCCCTATCCCAGCAGGAAAGTTGAAATAAAAGGCAAATATGTTATTAACAAAACTGCAATTATCTGAATAATAAAGAAAGGAATAACATATTTATATATCCTGGCCACCGGCTCCTCAAATCTATATGATGATAGAAATAAATTCAGACCTATAGGAGGAGTAAGATACCCCAGTTCCATATTTGCAAGAAAAATAATTCCAAGATGTACGGGATGTATTCCAAATAGATTTCCTAACGGGATGATCAGCGGGACAACCACCATTATTGCTGAAAAGATATCCATGAACATGCCTGTTACAAGCAATGCAAGGTTCAGCATTAACAGGAAAACGTACTTTGAAGATATGTTTTGTGTAACCCACTCAGTGAGCTTCATTGGGATCTCTGCATCTACAATAAAATATGAAAGTCCTTTTGCACAAGCAAGAATTATAAGAACTCCTCCAATTATGGGGATGGACTTAAGCGCAACATTTGACAGATCCCTGATCTTGAGGTCCTTCTTGATGAACACTTCGACAACCAATGAATAAATAACTGCTATCCCGGCACTCTCTACAAGAGTGGTCAATCCTCCAAAATATGATGTCAGTATTATGAATGGTAAAAGGATCTCCCAAATAGATTCCTTAAATGCTCTTATCGCCTCTTTGAAATCGAAGGGCTCCTTTTCAACATTATGTTTTTTTGCATAATAAATGCTGTAGAGTGCTATGGCTGTTATCATAAGCAAACCCGGTATTATTCCCCC
This sequence comes from Candidatus Aminicenantes bacterium UBA647, assembly GCA_002299555.1. Classification (GTDB taxonomy): domain Bacteria; phylum Acidobacteriota; class Aminicenantia; order UBA2199; family UBA2199; genus UBA647. Next base: position 56,794 of record DBOL01000029.1, on the reverse strand, counting down.
TACAAACATATCTTTTATGCTCACCTGGGCAGTAACACCATAAATAATAATGGGCAAACTCGGTGGAAAAAGGAGTCCGATACTTCCTGAAGCTGTGAGTAATCCAACACTGAAATCTTTTTTATATTTCCCCTTGACCAGAACATAAGATAAAAGTGCCCCCAATGCCAGAATTGTCACTCCCGAAGCTCCTGTAAATGTTGTAAAAAATCCACTTACAAGGATGGCCATGACAGCAAGCCCTCCCGGAATCCAGGAAAACAATGCCCTGAAAAGATTTACAAGCCTTTCGCCGGCCTTGCTTTCAGAAAGTATAAATCCGGTAAGGGTAAATAAGGGGATCGCCGGAATAGAAGCGCTTATAAGCATTGTATAAGCCTCGTTTGAAATAATCTCCAGGGGTTCCCCGACTCCTGCGAACAAAAGATATCCGATCCCTCCGATTATGATATATATAGGGAGTCCAAATACAGCAAGAATGAGCAAAGAAAGGATCAGAGGCAAAGACAATGATGCACCCAGGCTTTGAGAAAAGTCTGAGACCGCATTAAGAAATTCCGGAGATTCGCTCAATATTGCCTGGAAGAAATTTGAAATCTGCCCTAGGGACAAGATCGTTCCTGCCAGAAGGCCTGAAAAAACGACATAAAGACGTTTTCCTTTTTTTAGCTGCTCCGGCAGTACACGGGTTGCCATAACCATAAAACCTGCAAACATTATCAGGGAGATCAATCTCAATGATATAAAACCAATCCGCTGAGTACTGTCAAAAGCAGTAAATGAGAATGATAGCGAGGTCCATGCAAGAGCAGTCGAGATAGCAGAAGATACAATTGCAACCACAATCTTAACGCGGGTGCTATATGGCTCATTTATATTGATATTAAGTGAAAGTGAAAGATGTTTCCCGTCTCTGGAAGTTATCATCCCCCCGATAAATGTCACAAAAAGAACAAGATGGTGCGTATAATCGTAAAGCCCCTCGATCCCCGAGTGAAAAAACTTTCGGATTATTACTTCGGAAAAAGGTAGAAATGCAAGAAGGAATAATGACAGGTAAGCAAGGAAGTTTTCACTCCTCCTGAACCCGACAATTATTTTATTCAACATTTTTCTTTTGTCTGTATTGATTTAAATATCCCATCATTTTGTCATAGATCGCCTGAGAAAAAACTTTGTTTATCAGTGAGTCTAACCCTTTTTCAGAAGCAGCTCTCCATTTGTCCATGCTCCCTTCCGGAACGGGATGGACCTTCAAACCATGCTTTTTCATTGTTTCAACAGCTTCAGCCTCCAGTGATTTGGTTTTTTTCTGAAGTTTTGCCGAGATCTCTTTGGCTTTCTTCATGAAGTCATCCCTGAATTTTTCAGGAACTTTTTTCCACATTCTGCCTGATATAACGATCCCGCCGTATATTGGAGCGATCTTTAATGTCAGCATATGAGGGGCAAGAGGGAAATATTGTCCCGATGCGGCAATCAGCGGTGGGAGATAAAAAGCATTCACCATCCCGCTTTGAAGCCCCATCATAAGATCGTTCATGTCATTCGGGATCACCTGATAACCGGACTTTTTCCAAACCTGTTCAAGTTCCGGTTCTCCTGTTGTAAAGGACAATTTATGTTTTTTCAGATCTTTCGGATATTCGATCTTGTTTTTTGAGAAAAAATGTATCCAACCCGCCATTGACCAGATTATAACTTTATACCCTTTTTTCTCTATCCTCTCTTCGAAAAGTGGATTCATCTTGTTTGTGACATACTGGAATTCCTTTTCAGAATTAAAATTGAATGGAATGTTAAGTACATAGAATTCAGAATAGATCTTTGTAAGCCCTCTGTTTGTGAAAACAGCGCCACCCAGTGTGCCAACCTTCATTTTTCTTATCATATCTTCTTCGTTCCCGGCAATTCCCCCGGGATATATCTTTAGATTTACTTTTCCGTCAGACATTGCTTTCCATTCGCGACCTAACTCTCTTAGAGCCTTATCCCAGGGAGAGTTTGCCGGGGCTATACTTCCTATCTTTATCGTTACTGAAATTAATGGCTGTGCCAGAATCAACAGAATGATCAGTATAAAAATATTTTTATTCTTCATTTTATTCCTCCTCCTCAATATCTTCAGAGGTTTCTTTATCTGTTACGAGAAAAAAGTCCTCCTCGTTCTCAAGATACCACTTTGCTTTACGTTTATTTATAATATTCACTAATCGGTTTTCGGGGTTCAGATCAACATTGAAGGCAACGGCTTTACCTAAAAGTTCCCTGAATTCTTTAAAATTTTGAGTGTTGATCGAAACAGACGTAGCAAGAGAAACAAAAGGGGATATCAGTTTTCCATCTGAGTATTCCACAGCTTTTCTGAAATTTTCTCTTGCCTTTTTATTACTTCCTCCCATATATTCCGGAAGTGAACCATAATAAGATACATAAAAATCATGAATTGAACTTTTTTCAAATTCCGGATCAAGTTTCAACACCATATCCATAAGTCCTGCAGCCCTGGGAAGAGTTATACCAATGTCCATATCAAAAGGATCAATAGAGAAAGCTCCAACCCACCCGGCTGCGGCCCAATACAGAAAAGGGGCATCATCTTTTTTCATTATTATCAGAATTTTTTCAAATTCTTTTTTATCCAGGAGCTCCACAAATCCGGAATGTCTTCTCTCGAGGCTATCAAGCAATATATCCCTGCCCCTCAAATACAGATTTTTAGCTCTGCTCATCAGGATTTCCTTTTCCTGATACATCTCATCCTTCATCATTGATGCCGGAGTATATAGAAATGCATTTGCATACATTATATAAAGGCTTCCAGTCGTAACGGTCAATCCCGAATGCCCCGGAACAGATCTCATAAGGCTTTCATACATTTTGATAGCAAAAGGCAGTGCGTCCCCTACAAATTCAGGATCATTGTCGCTGGTAAAGACACTCCCGGTGCTGCCACCTGCAAGCATGTCTGCCACCTTGTTCATTGCAAATTTATTTATTGAACAACCTGACAAGAGTAACATTGCGGCTAACAATAAAACAGTTTTTTTAAAATATGGACTTACCAATTCTTCCTCCTCAACAAACTTATCGAGATTATAATACAAACCTCAAGTTTAAAAAACCTTTGCCTCAATTATAAATCATAAAGACAAATGAATTTGCCTGTATGGTTTTTCCATTAAACGGAAACTTTTAACTAAAAAATACGTTATAAACACTATAATAAGTTATATTTAACAAGATTGTATTTCGTTAAGGAGTCAGGCTATGAAGAAAGTTTATCTGATTTTAGCAATTATTTTTACATTGATTTATTTTACGGGTTGTTCTGGAAATGATTCAAAAAAGGGCGACACTAAGAATAAAGACCAGGAAAAAACAGAAGTAGAAAAGGGAAAAGAGAAAAAAGGGAAAGATAACAAGGATGAGACAGACACGATTCCCGTATCAGTAAAATCTCCTGAACGCGGCGATATTAACTCATTCCTCCTCTTTTCAAGTAATATCGATACAGATAAAATGGTAGACATTTACCCCATGACATCCGGTATTATTGAGAATATTGTTCGCGATGAGGGTGATAGAGTAAGCAGGGGAACCGTCCTTGCCTTTCTTGACGACAGAGCTGCTTCTATTAACGAAAGAAAAGCAGAAATCACTTTTAAGCAGCAGAAAGCAGAATTTGAAAGACAAAAAGAAATATTTGAAAAAGAACTGATCAGCAAGGAGGAATATGAAAAATTGAAATTCAGTATGGAACAGAGCCGCCTTGACTGGGAACAGAACAAACTCCTTTTATCTTATACAAAGATCACATCTCCAATATCAGGTCTTGTTTCAAAGAGATACATTAAAACCGGAAACAAAATAAATACGAACGAATTAGCCTTTTCTGTTGTTTATACAAAAGAAAAGATCGCTGTTGTAAATATCCCGGAGCAGGAAAAAGATCAGATCTTCCTTGATCAGAAAGTAATAATCTCATCAGGGAAGAAAGTTCTTAACGGCTATATTAAAAGAATATCGCCTGCAATAGATCCTGACTCTGGTACTTTTAAGACAACAATTGAAGTTAAGGATGGTAACAATGTAATGGTTATCGGACAATTCGTAAATGTAAAGATAATCAAGAAGGTCCACAAAAATGTTATTCTTGTTACAAAAGATGTTCTGATGTTCGAGGGAGAAAGAGTTTTCGTCTTTCTGATAAATGATAAAAATATAGCTTCCAAAAAAGAGGTCAAGATTGGATTTGACGACGGAAGCAAGGTTGAGATCACAAAAGGAATTGACATTGCAGATAAGCTTGTTTCTGCAGGAAAGAGCTCTTTAAAGAATGAATCAAAAGTTAAGATAATCAAACCAATAATTTAATAACAGGTTAAAACATGAAAGATAAATCCAGATTTGAGTTTACAATAAAAAAGCCGGTTGCAATAATCATGATCGCACTCGGCATTGCTGTTTTCGGTTTTGTAAGTCTAAAGAGATTAAGTTGGGATCTGATGCCGGAGATATCCTATCCGACATTTACGATCAGAACTGAATATCCGGGAGCTGCACCTGAAGAGGTAGAGAACATAGTTTCAAGGCCACTCGAAGAACAATTAGGGCTTATAAAGAACCTTATTTCACTAACATCTGTATCACGACCGGAACAATCAGATATCATTCTTGAGTTTACATGGGATGTGAACCTTGATCGTGCAGCTCAGGAGATCAGGGAAAAGATCGATCAGACCTATCTAGACCGAGCAGTCGAAAGACCGATGATACTCCGTTATGATCCATCGCTTGACCCTATCCTGAGGATAGGAATAGTCAGTGATATCCCACTGATCGACCTCAGAGAGCTGGTTGAGGATGAAATTGCCCGCGAACTCGAATCAATTCCGGGAGTAGCGGCTGCCAGAGTAAAAGGAGGGCTTGAAAAGGAAATTCTTGTAAAACTCGATGAAGAGAGACTTGCAATGACCCAGATAGCCTTTAATGATGTGACGAGACGTCTTACTCAGGAAAATGTCAACCTCGCCGGTGGGAATATTAAAGAGGGAGAGACCGAGTATATTGTCAGAACTCTGAATGAATTCCGATCTATGCGTGAAATAGAGAATATAATTATCACAAAAAAGGGTGATATTGCTGTCAGATTAAAAGATATTGCGGAGATATCGTACAGCCATAAGGAACGAAAAGTTATTACAAGAGTAAACAAAAGAGAAAGTATTGAAATTAACATATTCAAAGAAGCTGATTCAAATATAGTTGCAGTCAGTCAGATGGTTAAGGATAAACTGTTCGGGACACCTGAACAGCGTGAGTTTGTGAAAAGTCTGAAAAATCAGAAAACCGGAGGTAAAAAATCCTTCAGAGAAAAAATAAGAGAAAAGGAAATGACAGCATTCCTTTCACACAGACTTCCCGAAGATATTTCATATAATATTTTAACCGATCAATCTATCTTTATCGAAAATTCAATCAACGAAGTGAGAAATACTGCCGTATTGGGAGGAATATTTGCAATTATTATACTCTACCTATTCCTGCAAAATTTTTCTACAACTTTAATAGTTGCTGTATCAATACCACTTTCGATCATTGCTACTTTTGCCCCTTTAAGTTTCTTTGATGTCAGCCTGAACATAATGTCACTTGGTGGTCTTGCTTTGGGGATAGGAATGCTGGTGGATAACTCTATTGTTGTAATGGAGAGTATTTTCCGATGCAGAGAAGAGGGTGACGGATGGGCTGAGTCTGCAGTCAGGGGTGTTTCCGAGGTCGGAGGGGCAGTTATAGCTTCAACTCTTACCACAATTGCCGTATTCTTCCCTATTGTTTTTGTTGAGGGAATCGCAGGGCAGATATTCGGGGATCTATCGCTGGCAGTTGTATTCTCGCTACTTGCATCTCTTATGGTATCACTTTTTTTTATCCCTATGCTCGCTTCCAGAAAATACGGAAAAAAGGGGGATGTATCTATACCGAAATTTAAATTTAACTTTGAATCAGAGAAAAATATTAAGAACTGGTTCTACATCTTTGTTCAGACCATAACATACACGGCACTGATCGGATTTGAGCTCATAGTTGTATTTCTTACACAGGTGGTATCATTTGTTCTAATTATAATATATCCACTGATAGCCTTAATTGATAAAATCTTTAAAACAGGGCTCAGAGAACTTGCCGCCGGTTTTTCTAATTTTACAGAGGAAAGGTTCTCCCGAAAAAAAATGCTCTGGGATAATTATTTCAGCAATACTCCATTTTCAGCATTTATCACAACCATGAACAATAGAACTCCATGGAGCTCTGCTTCTTTTCAGAACTTTTCAGAAATTCTCTCTGGCAGGTCAAATCTTCTTAAAAAAATTCTGGTAGTGATACCTGCATTATTGAAGTTGCTTTTCTGGGATCTGACCTTTTCCTATCTCTACTACACAATAAGATTCCTTATTAACTCCACACTTGCGTTATTCTCGCGTTTCCTGTTCACATTTGTTGCTATATTTATAATTCTGGGAAAAGCTCTGTTCATCATTTTCATGACATTGCTTTCACCGGTTATCAGGATAGTCAATATATTTTTCGGTAAATTTATCGGAGTTATAAACAATAATTATCCTAAGCTTTTGGATCTTTCCCTTAAGAATGACACAAAGATAATCACATCCGTATTGATAGTATTTCTGATCACAATATTAGTAATACTTCCAAATATTGGAAAAGAACTTATACCGGAAGTTCATCAGGGTACGATATTTGTAAACCTCACATTCCCGGTCGGAACCCCTGTTGAAAAGAGCGACAGGATCCTGCAGAAGATCAGTTCTCAGATTTCTAAGATAGCCTTGACAAAAGGAATAAGCTATTTTGCAGGGACAACAAAGGATGAGCTCAGCGAAAAAGAAGTTGGTGAACATATCGGAAAGGTCACTGTGAATATAGTAAAATCCGGAAATATTCAGATTGTAGAAGAGCATGTCATCGCAGACATCAGAACAGTTCTAAAAGAATTTTCTGATGTAAACTACAATATTTCACGTCCGGCACTTTTCACAATAAAATCTCCGATCGAACTTATCATCAAAGGGTTCAATCTTGAAGAGTTAAGAAGAGTAAGTTCTGAACTTTATCAGAGGATATCAGAAATTGACGGGCTTAAAGATGTCGAGTCAAGTGTAAAATCAGGTTTCCCTGAACTTGTAGTTGAGTTCGACAGAGCAAAACTGGCACACTTCGGCATGAACGCTTTCGATGTTGCAAGTATTATCAAAAATAAGATCGAGGGATTTGTCGCTACCAAATACAAAGAGAGGGATAGAAGAATTGACGTGAGGGTATATCTTAAAGATGATCAAAGAACCAGAGCTGAAAATATTAAGAACCTGATCATTAATCCGGGAGACAAGATCCCAATCATTCTGAGCAGCGTAGCAAATGTAAAAATACTCAACGGCCCAAATGAAATAAGGAGAGTAAATCAGGACAGATCAGCGATCATCTCTGCAAATATTTCCCATATAAATCTTACAGAGGCTGCTAGCAGAATTTATAGTGAAGTTGAAAAATATCAGATGCCTCCGGATTTCACATATGAGTTGTCGGGACAGAATCAGGAGATGGAAACATCTTCAAGCAGTTTAACACTAGCCATGGTACTTGCAATCTTCCTGGTATACATAGTGATGGCTTCACAATTTGAATCATTTCTCCACCCTTTCCTTATCCTTTTTACAATACCGATGGCATTGATCGGAGTTTTTATAACTCTTTATGTGTTACAAATTCCGATAGGTGTAACAGTTTATATTGGTATGATCACTCTTGTAGGCATAGTTGTAAACAATGCAATAGTTCTTATTGATTATATAAATCTGTTAAGAAAGAGAGGGATTGAAAAGATTGAGGCTATTAAACAGGCCGGGAATATCAGGCTGAGGCCGATCCTGATCACAACCTCAACTACAGTTCTTGGACTTCTCCCTATGGCGATCGGGCTTGGAGAAGGGACAGAGATAAGAACACCGATGGCAATATCAATAATTGCAGGACTTTTAAGTGCAACGTTCCTCACTCTGATACTTATTCCTCTGGTTTACAACAGGTTCAGTAAATAAAATGACAGAGCAAAAAATTACAGAAAGAGCATTGCCAAAGTTTTCACTTAACAGACCCGTTACGGTCTCTATGATACTAATTGCTGTACTTGTCATAGGATTTGTTGCATATTCAAGAATAAAACTGGACCTTTTTCCTTCCGGGTTCAGCCCGCCGTTTTTAGGTGTGTTCGTACCTTATCCGGATTCGAATCCCAAAGAGGTTGAAGAGCAGATAGTCAAACCGCTGGAGGGGGAACTAAAAACTGTAAAAAACCTGAAGCGTATTTTCAGCAACTCTATGTCAAGAGGAGTATGGTTCTGGTTGGAATTTGCTCAGGGCACTAATATGGACCTTGCATATTCGCAGGTTACCGATAGAATAGAAAGGGGACGATCTCTTATCCCTGAAGAGATTGAACATATAAGGATAAGACGGTTCAGAGATAATGATGAGCCGATCATATATATGGGTGTCTCTTATGAAAATAACATCGACGACCCCTACTATGTTACCGATAAATTCATAAAGCAGGCAATGGATGGGATCAAAGGTGTTGCAAATGTAGAAATGTTCGGTATCAGAGAAAAATACATCCAGATAATTGTTAATTCGGACAAGATAAAAACATACAATGTCAATCTATATCAATTGATGCAGCGCTTAATGCGTGAAAATTTCTCTATGTCCAGCGGTTATGTTTATATGGGAAAGAAAAAAATCCTCCTGAGAACTACTGCAAAATTCAAAACTTTACAGGATATTCAAAATATCGATATCAAGAATGGAATAAAGTTGAGTAATATTGCTGACGTCCGATACGATTTTGATGAGGAACAGAGGAGCATGATGCGGGTGGACGGCAAGATCGCTGCCGGAATAGTTGCCTACAAAGAGAGTGAAGCCAATACTGTCGAAGTTTGTTTAAATATAGTTGAAAAACTTAAACAGCAATTTGAATCCAGACCTGAATTAAAAGGTGTCGACTATTTCATATTCTGGGATCAGGGTAAAATGATATCCGACTCGATAAATAATGTAAAAACCACTATGATGTGGGGCGGTATATTCGCTTTCTTTATCCTTTATTCATTTCTCAGAAAAAAGAGGATCACGATAATGCTGACCCTCGCCATACCGCTTTCGCTTCTCGTCTCAATGATGGTCATCTATTCGATAGGTTGGACCTTGAACGGATTCACAATGATGGGATTGATGGTTTCAATAGGACTGGTCGTTGATAATGCTATTGTTATAACTGAGAACATCTACAGATTTGCCGGCCTCGGATATGGACTAAGGAAATCTGCAATAATGGGTGCTTCTGAAGTAGGAATGGCCATACTCATGGCCACACTGACAACCATAGTTGTTTTTGTTCCACTTATGGTGATGGGTGGAGATTCCGGAATGGCATTCTACCTGACAAGGATAGGAGCACCTGTGATTTTTGCTTTAGCCGCCAGCCTTTTTATTGCATTAATATTTATCCCTCTGGCTTCAACCAAATCAATCCCTCAGGAAACAAAGATCATCCATGCAACCCATAGTAAGATAACCCAGGGTTATCAGAATCTGCTTGTTAAGGTCCTAAAACACAGGTTTGATTTTCTTCTGATAGTCATTTTGATAATAGCGAGTCAGGTGATACCTCAAAACAACATGAAGAAATCTGATTCAGCCCAGGGTGGCTCCAGAGATGCGAGGCTTATCTGCAACTTCCCTTCAGATTACAATCTGGAAAAAGTCGACAAAACCCTGAACTATATAGTCGATAAAATAATGGAGAAAGAGAAGGTTTATCATATAGACCATATTTCCACACGGGTCAGAAACTTTCATGGAAGGATCGAGGTATATCTGAAACCTGATAAAAATAAGCAATGGTACCAGGTGATCTACTCAAAGATCAAATCCATGCTGGGATTAACAGCATATACACGATTAACAAGGGAAGAATTAACTGAAGATATAAAGAAAAATCTCCCTGTAATTCCGGGAGTTCGAATCAGAACCTCATGGAGAGAACAGGGTGGCGGGGATGAAGGCTCTGTATCATTCACCCTGAGAGGATATGATACAAGTGTACTTGAAACCCTTGCGGAAGATATTGAAAAGCAGGTCAAGCTTGTAGAAGGGGTTCTAAGCGTTGAAACTGACACTGAGACAGGGAATGATGAGATTCACATATCGGTTGACCGTGATAAAGCATACAATGTCGGAGTTAATCCAAACTATGTTGGTCAGCTGGTTGCTTTCAACCTGAGAAGGAGAAAAATTTCCAATTTTCAGACACCGGGAAAAGAGATCCCTATCTATGTGAAATCAAATCCTGAATCAAGAAATTCGATCGCTCAATTAAAAAGTACTTTTCTCCAGACCGATTCAGGAGCTGAGACATTTCTTGACTCTGTAGCAGACTTTACATTCCACAAGAGTCAGGGAAGCATCCGGAGGGAGAACGGAAAATCCTTCATGGAACTTAAAATTTATATCGGGGATACCGATATGAAAAAATTGAGTGCAAAGATTACAAAGATACTTAAAGACTATAAATTCCCTACAGGTTATTTTTTCGAGGAAGGGGGAAGAGGCAGACGGTTCCAGGAGCAGGATTCAGATCTCTCAACGGCATTGATCTTTTCTGTTATCTTTGTTTTCCTGATAATGGGAGTTCTCTTCGAATCTTTTGTATTGCCGTTATCCGTATTGATAGCGATCCCGGCTGCATTTGTAGGATCTTACTGGCTAATGTATATAACCGGAACAACATTTGAAATTATGGCTGGAATCGGACTTGTTGTCCTTATAGGTGTGGTTGTAAATAATGCAATAGTTTTCATAGACCTGATCAACCAGTATAGAAAATCTGATATGCAGAGAGAACAGGCAATTCTTGTTGCAGGAGTGAACAGGTTCCGGCCGATTTTGATGACCGCACTAACAACAATATTCGGACTGCTTCCTATGGCAATAGGGAACACCGGACTTGTAGGAATCCCCTATGCACCAATGGGGATAACTTTGATCGGAGGACTGATTACTTCAACGTTCCTGACCCTGTTCGCAGTGCCGATATTCTACACCTATTTCGATGACCTTGGAATATTCTTCAAAAAATTCCTAAAGAGATTTTAGTTGTTACATATTGCGTCTGTATTTGCCGCCTACATTGTAAAGAGAGTCTGTAATCTGACCTATTGAGCAATATTTTGTAACTTCCATTAATGTTGCAAATAGATTGTTATCTTTAACTGCCGAATCTTTCAATAGTGCTAACATCTCTGCTGATCTTTCAGAATTTCTTTTTTTAAGGTTCTTAATTGTGTTTATCTGATTTGCTTTCTCTTCCTCGGTTGCTCTTATCACCTCACCCGGAATTATTGTAGGTGATCCTGAACTGGATAGAAATGTATTCACACCCATGATCGGATATTCACCACTATCCTTCATCCTCTCATAATAGAGGGACTCCTCCTGTATCTTACTTCTCTGGTAGTTTCTCTCCATCGCACCCAAAACGCCACCTCGCTCTGAGATCCTTTCAAACTCTTCAAGTACAGCTTTTTCCACCATATTTGTGATCTCTTCTACAATAAATGATCCCTGATTCGGATTCTGGTTCTTGGTAAGTCCGAATTCATGATTTATAATCATCTGTATCGCTACTGCCCTCCGGACAGATTCTTCTGTCGGGGTGGTTATAGCCTCGTCATATGCATTTGTGTGGAGTGAATTACAATTGTCATAGATAGCATAAATTGCCTGAAGTGTCGTTCGGATATCATTAAAATCGATCTCCTGAGAGTGCAAAGATCTTCCGGAGGTCTGTATGTGGTATTTTAATTTCTGTGACCTTTCATCGCCTTTATACTTATATTTTATAGCCTTAGCCCATATCTTCCTTGCAACACGTCCTATTACCGCATATTCAGGATCTATTCCATTTGAAAAGAAGAATGAAAGACTGGGTGCAAATTCATCTATTTTCATTCCCCTTGAAAGGTAATATTCAACAAATGTAAAGCCATTCGAAAGGGTCAGAGCCAGTTGAGTAATTGGGTTTGCTCCGGCTTCTGCAATATGGTATCCGGAAATTGATACTGAGTAAAAATTTCTTATATTATTGTCTATAAAGTATTCCTGTACATCTCCCATAAGTTTTAAGGAAAATTCTGTTGAAAAGATACATGTATTTTGCGCCTGATCTTCTTTGAGAATATCGGCCTGTACAGTCCCTCTTACTTTTGAAATTGTCTCTTTTTTGATCTTTTCATAAATATCAGATGGGAGAACCTGGTCTCCCGTCATTCCAAGCAACATCAATCCGATCCCGTTATTTCCTTCAGGAAGTTCCCCTGAATATAAGGGCCTTTCAACTCCACTCCTTTTATAAACATCATCAATTTTTTTCTTAATATTTTTTTCTATTCCCTCTTTTTTTATATACAATTCACATTCCTGGTCTATGGCTGTGTTAAGGAAATATCCGACCATTATTGCGGCAGGACCGTTTATTGTCATTGATACTGAGGTTTTTGGGTCTGTAAGGTGAAATCCCGAGTATAATTTCTTCATATCATCGAGACAGGAAATTGAAACTCCCGAATTGCCTATCTTGCCGTAAATATCGGGCCTCTTATCGGGATCTGCTCCATAAAGTGTTACAGAATCAAATGCCGTTGACAACCTGTTGGCCGGGAGTCCATAGGAAAGATAGTGAAACCGCCTGTTTGTCCTCTCCGGCCCGCCTTCTCCGGCAAACATTCTCGTAGGATCTTCACCTTCTCTTTTGAACGGAAATACTCCGGCGGTAAATGGGAACTCGCCTGGGAAATTTTCCTGAAGGCACCAGGATAGAATATCCCTCCAGCTACTGAATTTCGGAACACTTATTTTGGGGATATTAAGCCTTGAGAGAGTTTCGCTTTTTGTGTCAACTTCGATCTTTTTTCCCCTTACAGTATATGAGTAAATATCATTTTTGTAATTTGTGATCTTTTGTTTCCAATTCTCCAGCAAGTCTCTATTCGTCTGATCAAGCTCTTTTTCCTGCTTCTTATAAACAGATCTAAGTTTAGAGGCGGTATCAATTTCAGATTTAAAATTTTTTTCCAGCGTTTCAAGAGTTTTATCTATTCCATACAAAGTTTCTGCAATATCACTCTGCTCTTCTGACCATCTGTCATATTCATGGATGGTTTCCGATATTTCAGACAAGTATCTGTTACGGTTAGGTGGGATAATATAGGACCTGGAGGGCTGAACGACCTGGCCAGCATCATATAACCTTTTTGAAGAATTACTTTTAATTCCAATTTTTTCCATTATTGCAGAATATAGAATGGTCGTTCCCATATCATTGAATTTGGAAGCCGTTGTTCCATAGACCGGAAGATCTTCCTCTTCCCCTTCCCAATAATTGTGGTTTCGTCTATATTGTTTTCTTACGTCCCGCAATGAATCAAGTGCTCCCCGTTTATCAAATTTATTGATAACAACAATATCTGCAAAATCCAGCATATCTATTTTTTCAAGTTGTGTTCCTGCACCATACTCGGGAGTCATGATATATAGCGAAAGGGAAGCAAATTCTGTCACTTCCGAGTCCGACTGCCCGATCCCTGAAGTTTCAAGTATTATCAGATCAAATGAAGCTACCTTGAGAGTATCCAGTCCTTCCTTGATATGGTCGGACAATGCTACATTTGCACGTCTTGTAGCAAGTGATCTCATGTATACCCTGTCACTGTTAATAGCATTCATCCTTATCCTGTCTCCAAGAAGTGACCCGCCGGTTTTTCTTTTAGATGGATCTACCGATAAAATCCCAACTTTTTTGTCAGGAAAATCTGAAAGGAACCTGTTTATGAATTCATCAATTATTGACGATTTCCCGGCTCCTCCTGTTCCGGTTATCCCCAGAACCGGAATACTTTTTTTATCAGCCTCTTTTCGGATCTGATCAAGAAGTTCTTTTGAATGCTCCGGATAATTTTCTGCTGCGGATATCAGCCGGGCGATCGCAATGTGATCACCTTTTCTAATATCATCAATCTTTACACTGATATTTTTTCCAACAGGAAAATCGCTCTTTTTTATCAGATCCTCTATCATGCCTGTCAGCCCTAAAGTTCTTCCGTCATCCGGCGAGTAGATTTTCTCAATGCCATAATCTTCAAGTTCCTCTATTTCACCTGGAAGAATAACGCCACCACCACCGGCAAAAATCTTTATATGACCTGACCCCTTTTCGTTAAGCAGGTCAAACATATATTTCAAAAATTCTAAATGTCCGCCCTGGTATGAAGTTATTGCAATAGCCTGAACATCCTCCTGGATCGCACAGGTGATTATTTCATCTACAGACCTGTTGTGTCCGAGATGTATCACCTCACATCCATACGATTGAATGATCCTTCTCATTATATTTATCGATGCATCATGACCATCAAAAAGAGAGGCAGCTGTAACAATTCTGATGTTATTCTTTATTTTGTAAGGCTTTTCTGTATTACTCATCTTATCTGATAGTTTTCCCCTCTAACAAAATTTATTTTAAAAGTGTGGAAGCTATTACAAGCCTCATTATCTCCGATGTTCCTTCGTAAATTTCAGTTATCTTTGCATCCCTCAGATACCTTTCAACATTGAATTCATCTGTATAACCATAACCTCCATGTATCTGCAAAGATTTGGCGGCACAAAATGAAGCAACTTCAGATGCTTTTAATTTTGCCATTGCTGCTTCTTTGGTATATCTGAGACCCAGATCTTTCATCTTTGAAGCGCGGAAATTCAACATCCATGCTGCTTCATATTCCGTACACATATCTGCCAGCATCCATTGAATAGCTTGGAAATTTGCTATTGCCTGATTGAATTGCTCTCTCTCCTTTGCAAATTTAACAGCATCCTCGATAGAAGCCTTTGCTATTCCCAGAGCTTGAGATGCAATTCCTAACCTGCCACCATCAAGTGTTGTAAGTGCAATTTTAAAACCCTTGCCTGTTTCACCAAGAATATTTTCCTTAGGGATCTCGCAATCTTCAAAAATGAGTTCTGCTGTTGATGTTGCCTTAATGCCCAGCTTGTGCTCAAGTTTTCCGATCTTAAACCCAGGGGCCCCTTTGTCAACAATAAAAGCACTTATACCCTTTGTTTTTGCGGAAAGATCGGTAGAAGCAAAAACTACACTTACCTCTGCTTCAGCTCCATTTGTAATGAAATGTTTTGTACCATTCAAGATCCATTTATCTCCCTCAAGCTTTGCAGTTGTCTTTGTTGATCCTGCGTCAGAGCCGGCTCCAGGTTCAGTAAGCGCATGGCAACCTATCCATTCGCCTGAACACATGGGGGGGAGATATTTTTTTTTCTGCTCTTCGGTTCCAAAAGTAAAGATAGGATCAATTGTAAGAGATGAATGGGCGGAAATAATAACGCCTGTTGAAGCACAGGCTTTTGATATCTCCTCAATCGCAATCATGTAAGATACATAATCCATTCCGGCACCACCATATTCTGCAGGATATCCGATACCCATCAGCCCCAGTTCGCCTGCCTTTTTTATGATCTCGGCTGGAAACGTTCCGTTCTTTTCGTTTTCTGATGCAGAAGGAGCAATCTCCTCCTTTGCAAATTTTGAAACCATATCCCTCATCATGATCTGTTCTTCCGTTAATAAGTATTCCATTAAAAGTCTCCTTGATAGTATATTTTAGAAAAATACGAATCAATTGATCCGTAGTATGTTTTATATAAACAATGCAAATAAAAGTCAAACCAATCTGAGCATGTATTCATAAAATTGCGAAATTAATCAGATTTTCCTGAGAACTGTTCCTTTTTTTTAAATAATATGGTAAAATATAAAAAATGTAAAATAAGGATCTTTCATTCATGAATATAAAGCAGAATTATGAAAAGATAGTAAATAATGTAGAGAGAATCTGTGCACGTACAAAAACGGACCCTAAACGGATAAAAATTCTTGGTGTCTGTAAAAATCAACCCGCTGAAAAACTTATCGAAGCTTATGATTGCGGAATTAGATATTTTGGTGAAAACAAGACTCAGGAAGCCGAAGAGCATCAGGCCGCACTTGAAGGAAAAGATGTGAAGTGGCATTTTATTGGTAAACTACAAAAAAATAAGATCAACAGAGTATTGAAAAATTTCGATTTTATTGAGTCTGTGGACAGTGTGAAATCCCTTGAACATATTCACAAGAGAGTTGATAACGTGATAGAAACCTTCATCGAGATCAACATTGGTGAAGAAAAGAACAAATCGGGTTTTACTATTGACGGACTGAAAAAAGCACTTAACTATATTTCGTTGCTTAACAGAGTTAAAGTTGTCGGACTTATGACAATTCCTCCATTTGATGACGATCCGGAAATTATGAGACCGTATTTTAAAAAAATGAGAGATCTAAAAGATGAGATCAACGGTTTTGGATTGGAAAACTTCGAAATAAGAGATCTGTCGATGGGGATGAGCAATGATTATGAGGTTGCTCTTGAAGAGGGGGCAACTATTCTTAGAATAGGAACTGCATTGTTCGGGAGAAGGAGCATATGATCTTTGATGATCTGCTCATATCATTTATAAATCTTCTTCAATTAGCAATTCAAGCATACATAATCATCATACTCATAAGATCTGTTATTTCATGGGCCGGGCAGATCCCACAAAACAGGTTTGTTTATTTTTTAAAAAGGCTGACAGACCCGGTATTCAGGTTCGTTCACAAATATTTTCCATTCACAATTATCGCAAATATTGATATTTCTCCAATTTTGATTATATTTTTATTATACTTTGTTAATAACTTACTATCACGATGGTTGGCTTATATCGTGGTAAGAGGGGGATAATATGATACTTACACCTCAGGATATCCAGGGGCAGGTTTTCAACAAAAAGGTAAATGGTTATGATAAAGATGAGGTCAAGCAATTTTTAGTTCTTGTTTCAGAAGCTTTAGAAGGCGAAATTATTGAAAAGGAAAAGATCAGAAAAAAATATGAAAAAACCAAGGAATCGCTTCTCAAATTTGAAAAAAGGGAAGATATTTTAAGGGACACTCTGGTTTCTGCACAGAGATTTTCAAAAGATATTAAGAAAAACTCCGAGAAAGAAGCTGAAATTGTCATAAAAGAATCAGAAATGAAAGGAGAGGAGATAATAAATAACGCTATTATCAGAGAGAAAAGTATAAAAAGTGAAATAAAGAATTTAAAATTTAAAAGAAAAGAAATTGAGAGCGATCTTATAAACATGCTAAATTCTTTAAAAGAATTGATAGAATCTTACCATATCGAAGATTCAGATTTTGAAAAAGTTGAATATATAAGCAAATAAAAAACAGGGGAAATATATGAACAATCAGGAACAAAAGCAAGCAGCAATCAATAATGCATTATCACAAATAGAAAAACAATTCGGAAAGGGAGCAATCATGAAGCTTGGCAGTGACGAAAGGGTAAATGTTCCTGCGATATCTACGGGCTGCCTTTCTCTTGATATAGCTTTGGGTGTCGGTGGATTTCCCAGAGGCAGAGTTATTGAGATATATGGCCCCGAATCGTCAGGGAAAACCACTCTTGCACTTCAGGCCATCGCAGAGGCACAAAAAAATGGAGGTCAGGCAGCTTTTATAGATGCGGAGCATGCCCTTGATCCGGTTTATGCAGAAAAACTTGGTGTAAACACAGATGAACTTTATATTTCTCAACCTGATTTCGGAGAGCAAGCTCTTGAAATTGCCGAAATATTGGTCAGATCTGGCGGTGTTGATATAATTGTCATAGACAGTGTTGCCGCTCTCGTGCCTAAAGCAGAACTTGAAGGGGACATGGGAGACAGTCATATGGGTCTTCAGGCAAGATTGATGAGTCAAGCTCTCAGAAAGTTAACAGCAATTGTTGCAAGATCAAGAACAACATTTATCTTTCTAAATCAATTAAGAGAAAAAATCGGTATGTTCGTTGGAAATCCGGAAACAACAACCGGTGGTAAAGCTCTGAAGTTTTATAGTTCCATCAGAATTGATATCAGAAAAATACTCACTTTAAAATCCGGTAACGACATCGTCGGTGGCAGGACAAGAATAAAAATTGTAAAAAACAAAGTGGCCCCACCATTTAAAATAACAGAAGTGGATCTCCTCTTCGGAAAGGGTATATCGAAAGAGGGTGACCTTATCGACCTCGCAGCCAATAATGGGATTATTCAGAAAACAGGTTCCTGGTATTCTTTCGGAGAAGAAAAACTTGGACAGGGAAAAGAATCAGTAAGGAAACTTCTCGAAGAGGATAAAAAACTTTTCCAAAAACTAAAAAAACTGGTTTTAGAAAAACTTGGTATCCCGGATGCGACTACGAAAGAGACCAAAAAGGTTGAAAAAACTTAACTTAATATTTATTCTCTTTTTTCTTATTGCTTTAAATTATATTGGTAAACTTATAGTAACTTTTGTTTCAGGAAGGTCTATCTATAATTTTTCACTTAATTTGATCCTTGGAATATGTTTTTCTCTGCTTGTTATTGTTTTAATAAAAATTTTGATCAATAGAAAAAGAATTCCTTTATCTTCACTTATATTAGCTCAGGGGATAATTTTTTATTTTTTACTGACTCAACCTCGTCTTTTCGACCAATTATTACTTGTCGGATTTTATTTTGCAGGAATTTTTATTTTTTATTCCAGTGGAAAAAAGAAAGAATCATTTTTTTATATGTTCATTTTATTAGCGGCAATTATCTTTGAACTTTCAGGATTTCTTTTTTTTGACAGGAATTTTCTTTATCTTGATATTCTGAGAAATTTTATAATTGGAACCGCAGGTTACACTACAGGGAATCTTATTTTTAAGATCTAATTAATTTCACTCTTTTTATAAACCGTCTTACCACCTATTATTGTTTCAATAACGTGGATTTCCGATAAAAACGTATTTCCATTAAGCTTTTCAGAAAATAGATCTCCTCCAATTATAGTCAGATCAGCAAATTTCCCGGCAGCAATCGAACCTGTCCTGTTTTCATCAAGAACTGAGTAAGATGGAACATATGTATATGCAATTATTCCCTCTCGAATTGACAATTTCTCTTCCGGAGCTCCATCATCTCCACTGCTATCTCCTCCGGTATTTCGAAAAACAGAAAACTTAAGCCCCAAAAGTGGGTCAAATGATTCTCCCGGCCAACCAGAACCAAAGGCAATATGCACTCCAAGTTTTCTTAAAGTTGCCATCCGAAGGGCTGTGGCCGATTTTCTCTGGCCAACTAAACGTTCAAGATATTCAGATTTATTTATAAAAGCTCCAGGCCTTGTCACTGGAATTACAGATAAAAACTTAAGTCGCGGGATATCTTCGTCAATGACGAAAATGAAATTGGAAATTCTGTTTCTCTGAATATTTTGACGTTTTCGGCGCGAAGAAGCCCTGATACCATTAAGGACAATATTTACAGCTCTCTCCCCTTCAGCATAAAAATTCCCGATAATATTATTTTTTTTATAAAGACTAACCAGATCACTTATGTCATTTTTGTTAGATCTGAGAATCCCATAATAATTTCTATCTGAGTATGAGGTGAACATTGCGGCATCTGAAGTGTATAGATTGCCATCAATATTTTTTGAAACCGATACAATTCTAACGAATGGAGTTTCATTATTGAAATCAATTTTTTTAATCAGATATCCCCCAATATTTTTTGAAGGCAGAATTATGTTAAATCTAAGATTAAGTATCTTTTCGGACTCTAGTTCCTTTAAAATTTTTACAAATTCTAGATCACTATGTGTTGTAATGCTTGTAATACCCAAATTATTTGCGAATTTTATTGTCTTTATAATTTTTTCCTTATCCAACTTGATATTACGGAGTCCATTTTTATATTTATAATCATTTAATAGTTCAGTTGAATCTCCACAAATAATTCCCGTCGGATTACCATCTTCAAACCTTACGATCCTTCCTCCCGGCAGTTCCTTCGTATTTTTTTTTATTCCGCATTGTTTTAAGACTATAGAATTTACCCAGGCATTATTTCCATCGGAACTGAAAATAATTATTGGAGAATCAACTGACACTTTATCAAGATCATATCTGTTTGGCCATTTCCCTTTATTACGTAGAAGATGTTCAAAATTGTACGCATAGATAGGTCTCTGCTTTATAAGATTTTTCTTTGCGATCTGCAATCTGTGAACTATGGAGTCAAGATCAAGACCAAAAAAATTCATCTGGCTGTCCATCAACCTTGCACCTAATGGAAAATTTGTATCTGCATCATGAAATCCGGGAATTATAGTTTTCCCTTTCAGGTCGACAACAATACTCCCCTTTCCGGAACTGAACCTGAGTGCTTTCTCTTTCCTTCCTGTGAAAATTATCCTGTTTCCCCGAATAACAAGAGCCTCATTCAATACACCTTTAGCCCCGGTAAACACTTGTCCGTTTACATATATCCGGGTTAAAGGATCTGAAATTAGAAAACCATGGAGAACAATTATAAATGTAAAGATCAAAAAAAATTTATTTTTTTTCATAATGACTGGTTCAAAAGGATTAAACCTACTCTTAAGTTAATCATTATCCGGAAATAAATTCAAGTTTTTATTAACTCTCCCTTATCAAATATTTGAAACGAAATTTGGGGACGGTTCTCTTTTACGTAGACAGGGAAAAGAGGTTGACGGAATTGTGGAATTACATAGATGCTATAGTTTCGATCTCGATATCAACATCGAGAGGTAATTTTGCTACTTGTACTGCAGAGCGAGCTGGGAATGGTTTAGTGAAATATTTAGCATAGATTGAATTCACGATCGAAAAATCATCCATATTTTTCAAGAAAACTGTTACTTTAACAATATCGTCGAGTGTTTTTCCTGCTTCAGCCAGAACATTTTCAATATTACTGAATATCCGGTTTGTCTGTTCGGAAACACCGCCTTCAACAATTTTCCCACTTGATGGATCAATTCCTATCTGGCCTGAAAGAAAAATAAAACCATTTGATTCAATTGCCTGTGAATAAGGGCCTAAAGCTGCAGGGGCATTTTTAGTTTCGATCATTTTTTTTGTCATTATTCCTCCAAATAAAAGTCTTCTTCTCTCACTATCTCTACTATAGGCTTTCTCTTTTTTATAAGATAAATAAGCGATGCTCCCGCAAGAAATCCACCTACATGGGCAAGCCAGGCTATTCCACCGCTACTTGTATAAAAAAACTGAAATATAAACCAAACAGCAAGAAAGATCCCTGCCGGAATATCAATAAAAGTAACAATGATAAAAATAAATACTAAAGTTTTTACTTTCGCTTTAGGATAAAGGATCAAATATGCACCCATTACTCCGGAAACTGCTCCACTTGCTCCTATCACAGGGGTCAAAGAACTCAGGTTAAATAGTACATGGAGAAGTACGGCTCCCGTCCCGGATACTAAATAAAACAGAATAAATAGTGTTTTTCCCAGATAATCCTCAATATTATTTCCAAATATCCAAAGAAACAGCATATTTCCAAGCAGGTGCATTATCGAGCCATGCATGAACATAGATGAAATAATGCTTAACAAAGGGGGTAAAGCCCTCTCCTGAAAAACAGGTTGACCGAACATATCTCTGTCCACCAGTACTTTCACATTTTCAAGATGTGTAATTTCATATGGAACCATTGAGTAATGGTTTACATAGTGCGAAAGGCCCGGCTCTGTTAAATAATTTTGATACATAAAAACAAAAATATTGAGAATAATCAGTGTAATAGTTATATAGGGGATCGTTTTTGTAGGGTTATAATCCTTGATCGGAAAAAACATATTATTTTAGGAAATCGACAAATCCACTGATCCTTGCTAAAACCTTTTCTTTCCCGAGAAATATTAATATCTCAAAGATCGAAGGACTCACTGTTGTGTTCGTAAGAGCGAATCTGAGAGGATGAATTATTTCTCCGGCCTTAATTCCTTTTTTTTCTGCATATCCGCGTAATAATTTTTCTAAATTTTCTTCGGTAAAATCTGTGATAGTCTCAAAGCCTGCTCTTAACCCTTCAATCAGATTGATCATGTTTCCACTCTCGGTATTGAGCTTTTTAAATTCTGCATCATCATATATCAGCTCTTCTGAGAGATAGATGTCAAATTGATGGATAAAATCATGAACTTTTTTCATTCTTGGTTTTACAAGTTCAATAAGTGACAAAAGTTTTTCTGATCCTCTACTTTCATATTTAGCTTTGAATTCAC
Source organism: Candidatus Aminicenantes bacterium UBA647 (assembly GCA_002299555.1). Taxonomy (GTDB): domain Bacteria; phylum Acidobacteriota; class Aminicenantia; order UBA2199; family UBA2199; genus UBA647. The sequence continues at coordinate 34,419 of DBOL01000029.1, read as the reverse complement.
TATCATTGAAAAGTATTTCAATGATCTTTACAGGATCTTTCTCTTTAATTGCCTTTGAATTTAAAAAATTCAATTTATCATAATCAAAGATCGGGCTGTTCTTCGAAATGGCGGAAAAGTTGAAGTCATTGATCAATTCTTTAAGAGAATAGATCTTTTTGTGATCATTCGGACTCCAGGAGAGATGGGACAAGTATGTTACAAGTGCCTCGGGAAGATATCCGTTTTTTCTGAATTCCAGGATCGATGTTTCTCCATGTCTTTTGCTGAGTTTTTTTTTGTCCGCCCCCATTATGAGAGGCAGATGGGAAAATCTCGGTGGTTTTTTCCCAAGTGCAAGAAAAAGGAGAATTTGCTTAAAGGTATTTGAAATATGGTCATCCCCCCTGATCACATCTGTTATATTCATTGAAACATCATCTGATACAACAGAAAGTTGATAGGTCGGTGTTCCATCTGATCTAAGCAGAACAAAATCATCAATCTCACGATTATTTGATTTTATCTCTTTGTGAATACGGTCCTTGAATTTTGTTTCTCCCTCCGGAATTTTAAATCTCAACACAAAAGGATCGTTGTTTTTCAACCGCTCCTCTATTTCTTTCGGGGAAAGTTTGAGGCAATATCTGTCATACATAAAAAATTGTACTTTTCCATCCTTTACTCTTCTTGCTTCTGTCTCTTCCTGTGAACAAAAACAACGGTAGGCTTTGTTTTCACTCAACAATTTATTTGCCAACTCAACATGCGTATCTATATACTTCGACTGCATCCATGGAATATCATCAGATTTCAGACCAAGCCAATCAAGTCCTTCAATGATCTCCTTTGTCATTTCATCTGTTGATCTTTCCTTGTCTGTATCTTCTATTCTGAGAACAAATTTTCCCTCTTCTTTTTTTGCAAAAAGATAATTAAAAAGCGCTGTTCTGGATCCGCCAATATGAAGATGTCCGGTTGGGGAAGGTGCAAATCTTACGATTTTATTCTGGTCGCTCATCTTGTTGTTCCTCAGGAAAATTATTTTCAACCCTTACTTTCTCAAGAGACACAAGCTTGTCTCCCTTTTTCAGATTAATAATTTTCAAACCCTGTGTAGCTCTTCCCTGTGAACGTATCTGCGATGTACCCTGCTTGTTCACAACTCCCTTTTCAGAAGAGAGGATCATCTCATCAGAATCATTCAAAATTATCAATCCAATTACTTTTCCCAGTTTATCATTGATCCTTATATTGAGAAGCCCTTTTCCGCCACGTGATTGGCACCTGTACAGATCAAGAGATGATTTTTTCCCGATCCCTGATTCGGTTATTGTAAGAATATATTTATCATCATCCCCGATAACTCCGGCACCTACGAGAAAATCATTATTTTCAAGCCTTATTCCAATAACACCTCTTGCCCCTCTGCCCATTTCCCTTATCTGCTTTTCATTGAAACGGATAGATTTCCCAAGAGTTGATCCCAGGATAATATCATTGTTACCATCTGTGATATGAGCTTCAAAAATAAGATCATCATCTCCTACATCTGCGGCAATGATTCCGGACACTCTGGGACGTGAAAACTTTGAGAGATTGGTTTTCTTAACATAACCCTTCCTCGAAAAGAGCATCACATATTTATCTTCTGAAAATTCCTTAACATTTATAACTGAACATACTTTTTCTTTATCGCTAATGCCGATGATTCGATTGATAGGTTTCCCTCTCCCTGTCGTATCGCCCTCTGGAAGATCATACACTTTTTTCCAGAACATTCTCCCTTTTTCAGTAAACACAAGGATATACTCATGTGCAGAAGCAACAAAAACCCTCCTGACCATATCGGTATCTTTTAATCCGAAACCTCTCTTTCCCATCGTTCCACGGTTTTGAATTTTGTAAGAATCAAGAAGGGTCCTCTTTATATACCCTTCTTTTGTAAAGATGATTATGTAGTCCTCATCCTTGATGATATCTTCCATGTTTATTTCGGTAAGCTCTGTTTCAACTATTACAGTCCTTCTTTTATCCTCAAATTTTAAAGCAGATTCAAGAAGTTCTGTTTTGATCAATTCAAGAAGCTTGTCATCATTCGAGAGAATTTCTTTTAGATATTTTATAAGTTTTAGAAGTTCATTGTATTCATTTTCAAGTTTTTCAACTTCAAGACCTGTAAGTTTATAGAGTTGCATTTCAAGAATTGCATTTGCCTGTATCTCAGAGAGTTTATATTTTGATCTTAAAAATTTTCTGGCCTCGTCCCTGTTTTTTGAACCTTTTATTATTTTTACAATCTCATCAAGGTTTTCAAGAGCGATCTTGAGTCCTTCGATAATATGAATCCGTTTTTCGGCTTTTTCAAGTTCAAACTGAGTTCTTCTTCGGATTATCTCTTTTCTGTGTCCGAGAAAATATTTGAAATAATTTTTTATATTGAATTGTTTAGGCTGTTTGTTGACAATAGCAAGAAGATTTAGAGAAAACGTAGTTTGAAGTTGAGTATATTTAAAAAGATTGTTTAAAACTACTTCAGGAATCTCATCCCTCTTGATCTCAATAACTATTCTCATTCCGTCCCTGTCTGATTCATCTCTCAGATCAGAAATTCCACCGATCTTTTTTGTGTTTACTAATCTAGCAATATTCTCAAGCAATCTTGATTTGTTTGTCTGAAAAGGGATCTCAGAAATTATTATTTTTTGCTTTCCCTTATCATCCTCCTCAAATCCGGCTTTTCCCCTGACTATTACAGACCCCTTTCCGGTAGTATATGCTTCAAGAATTGATCTTTTTCCATAGATCGTCCCGCCTGTTGGAAAATCCGGTCCTTTAACTATCTCCATTATCTCTTCGATAGAGATGGCAGGATTTTCCATATATTCTACAAATGCGTCAATAATCTCTTTTATGTTGTGCGGAGGAATTGATGTTGCCATTCCAACTGCGATCCCGGAGCTCCCGTTAAGCAATAAATTCGGAAGCTGTGAGGGAAAAACATCCGGTTCGTTTAAAGACCCATCATAGTTTGGAATATAATCGACGGTATTTTTTTCAAGATCCCTTAAAAGTTCATTCGTAATACTTTGAAGCCTTACCTCGGTATACCTCTGCGCAGCAGGTGGATCACCATCTATAGAACCGAAATTTCCCTGACCATCAACCAGTGGATATCTGAGAGAAAAATCCTGTGCCATTCTTACGAGAGTATCATAAACGGCCTGGTCCCCATGAGGATGATATTTACCGATAACATCACCGACTATCCTTGCAGATTTTTTATAAGGTTTGTTATGGAATGTTCCCGTTTGAGAAAGTGAAAATAACGTTCGTCTATGAACGGGCTTCAGTCCATCTCTTATATCAGGAATAGCTCTCCCGATAATTACACTCATTGAGTAATCGAGATAAGATGTCTTCATCTCATTCTCTATTGTGACTTCTTCTATATTTGTCAGATTTTTCTTTTCATCTGCCATAGTAATTCCTTATATATCCAGATTTTTTACGTTGAGGGCATTTTCCTCAATAAAAATACGTCTCTTCATTGAATCACTTCCCATGAGAGTATCAAAAATAATCTCACTCTCAAAAAAGTCGTTAATCTCTACTTTAAGCAGAGTCCGGTTCTCGGGATTCATTGTTGTCTCCCATAACTGATCTGGATTCATTTCCCCGAGGCCTTTATATCTTTGGATGTAGACACCCTTCTTTACTTTTTCGTAAAGGGTTAAAACAACATCCCTTTCATCTTCAATAACAAATTTATCCTCTCCAATATTAAACTTATAAGGTGATCCTGGAAAATCTTTGAGTTTTTCATAAGCTTCATTTACCCGCGCAAAGAGAGGTCCTGTCAAATATTCCCAATTGATTATTTTTGACATGGAGACACCACTCAGCTCATATTTCAGATCTATTGTATACGTTGAGTATTCGGAATCATAATTTACGGAAGCAGACTTGCAGCAATCAATTTTCTTTATAACATCGGCTACTTCAAGGGTCTTCTTCTCATCTTTAAACGATTCTTCATTCTTGATAATTTCGATAAGTTTTTTCGTCAACACCTTCGGCATTCCTCTTTGCTCTATTTTATCAAGAAGTGTATTCTTCTTTGATAAAAGTTTTATAAAACTAATCAGTGCATCACCTTCGAGATATGAATTTTCACTCCCGTTTAATGATAACTTCACATCTTTTCCGATTTTTTTCAGAAGATAATTATCAAGGTCTTTCTCTTTTTTAAGATAAACCCCTTTTTTCCCTATTCTGAAAAGAAATAGCGGAGGCTGTGCAAGATAAAGATATCCCCTCTCTATGAGAGGTTTCATGTGCCTGAAAAAGAATGTCATCAATAAAGTACGGATATGAGAACCATCAACATCTGCATCAGTCATTATAATTATTTTTTTGTATCTGATTTTTTCTATATCAAAATTTTCAACACCGATCCCGACACCCAGAGCAGCAATGATAGTTTTTATCTCTTCGTTCTCAAGCATCTTTGCAGTTGTTGATTTTTCAACATTGAGAATTTTTCCCTTCAATGGAAGTATTGCCTGGAATTTTCTGTCTCGCCCCTGCTTTGCAGATCCTCCAGCCGAATCACCCTCAACAATATAAATTTCACTCTCTTCCGGATCTTTTGATTGACAATCTGCAAGTTTACCGGGAAGAGAAGTGCTTTCAAGAAGGCTTGTCTTCCTTATAAGATCCTTAGCCTTTCTTGAAGCCTCTCTCGCTTGGGCAGCAAGAGAAACCTTTGCGATTATTTCTTTAGATATTGATATATTCTCTTCAAGAAATTCTCCAAGTTTTTGATTAACAAAAGATTCCAGAATTCCCTTTACTTCCGAGTTTCCAAGTTTTGCTTTTGTCTGTCCTTCAAACTGGGGGTCTTTAATTCTTATTGAGATAACGCCAACGATACCCTCTCTTACATCTTCACCGGAAAAACTTTCTTTAAAATCCCTTTTTAAATTATTTGATTGCGCATAATTGTTTATCGTTCTGGTAAGCGCCCCCTTGAATCCGGTTAGATGGGTGCCCCCTTCGATCGTATTTATATTGTTGACAAATGAAAGTAATATTTCTGAATAAGAATTCACATACTGAAACGCGATCTCCACTGTCATATCGTCATTTTCCGATGATAGAAATATCGGATTTTCATGAACTCTTTTTTTAGATTGCGTTAAATACTCAACATATTCAACAATTCCACCCTCATAATAAAAAGTTTCACTTTTATCAGTTCTTTCATCATTCAGACTGATCGATAATCCTTTGTTAAGGAAAGCCAGTTCCTTAAGCCTTTTTGACAAAATTGTATAATCATATTCCAAAGTTTCAAAAATATCTTCATCGGGCCAGAAAGTTATTTTGGTTCCCCTTTTTTCTGTTTTCCCAAGTTTTTTAAACTCCGTCTCCGGATGTCCGGCCTGATATTTCTGAAAATAAATATGACCATCTCTTTTGACTTCTAATTCAAGTTTTGAGGATAAAGCATTTACAACTGAAACCCCGACTCCGTGAAGCCCTCCTGACACTTTGTATGTATCATTATCAAATTTTCCTCCGGCATGAAGAATGGTCATAACTATTTCAGCGGCAGATTTATTTTCTTCTTTGTGAATATCGACCGGAATTCCTCTGCCATTATCGACAACTGAAATTGAGTTATCAAAATGAATAACAACTTCTATGGAATCACAAAATCCCACCATCGCTTCATCAACGGAATTATCAACAACCTCATATACCAGGTGGTGAAGCCCGGATGATCCGGTACTCCCTATATACATTGCAGGACGCAATCTGACTGCTTCGAGCCCTTCCAGAATTTTTATATTATCAGCGGTATAATTATTTCCGTTTTCCTTTGATGATCCGACTGTCAATTTACTCTCCTGTAAAAGGTTTCAACTCTGTATAAATATGGTAAATCCGATATACTTTCAATTAAAGTAATTATAACTCAAATACTTATATCTGTAAAGGTAGAGGAGCCTATATGAATGTGCCCGGACAACCATATTTTGTTAAGATATTAATTTTATAATCGAATCAAAATTTTTGTTGTTTCTCACTGAAGTTGCAATAATCTGCATTGCCGGATATTTTGACATCAAAATTTCTGTATTCGCCTTATCCATAGCTATATCATAATCATCTATAAGGAAGACGGGGTACTCTTCCCTTTTTGACAGGAACATATCAATATATGCGAGATAAATATAAAGAAGATTTAGTTTTTTCTCTCCGGACGAATATAACCTCAAAGGCCGTTTATCAAGAAATATCTCATATTTATCAAGATGAACCCCTATGGCTAAATTCTTATACAAAATCTCTTTTTCAAGAATTCCGGCCAGAACAGACAAAACCTTCTCAAGTTTAAATTCTTCACTATCGTAAAAACCGGATGAGGAAGGTGTATATTTTATCTCTATCCCACTACAATATTTGTTCTGAATGTAGTTATTTATTTTTCTAATAAAATCAAATCTCATTCTTGTAATTTTTAAAACATAATCTGCAAGCAGTTTGTTCCATCCTTCCAATTGAACTCGATCAGGATTGTGCTTTAAAAGATATGTTTTGTTACGGATCACTTTTTTATATTCAATCAATTCGCCAGAGTAGATATTTTCTATTCCAAATATGAACTTATCAAATAATTTTCTAAGGCTTGACCTGCTTGATATGAGCGATACATAATCGCTGGACGAAAAAAAAAGTGGAAAAAAATTTCTTCCAATCCCGGAGATTCCTGTTTTTTCTCCATCAAGAAATAGCGAGAAATTTTTAGTCAAAGCGGCGCTGATATTAAATTCTAATTCAGATCTGATTATAGATGAGTTAATAAAAAATTCATCTGAACTATTATTAAGAAGCTCCTCTTTCTTTACATTTAAAAAAGAACGTCCGAAACCCAGAAGGTAGATCGCTTCAAGAACAGTGGTTTTTCCTGAACCGTTAGGTCCATAAATTATGTTTTTGCTATTTGTAAAAGTGAAAACTTTTTTTTTATAAAGATTCCGAAAACCGGATATCTCAATATTTTCAATAAACAAATCTAAATGTTGAGAGGCATTACTACATAAATAAATTTTCCTTCCTTTGAAGGTATGGAAGGTTCAAATACAAAAGAACTCTCTGTGTCATTCATTTTTATTGTAATCTTTTCCGTGTTCACATGTGCTAAAAAATCAATAATAAAACTGCCGTTAAAAGCAACACTAATCGGCTCTCCGTCATAATCAATATCTATCTCATCATATGCTTCACCTTTTTCAGGTGTTGTCCGCTCCAATATAAGTTTTCCTTTCTCAAACTTAAAAACAACTCCATTGTTTCTACTTTTAAATATTAAGATCCTTTTCAATGTGGTGTTAAGTTCATTGCTTTCAATAACAGCTTTGTTTTTTGTGCTCTCGGGAATTACAGTTTTGTAATTCGGGAATTTCTGATCAATGATACGTGAAGAAAGGATCCTGTTTTGATATCTGAAAAACAAATTGTTCTTATCGTATGAAAAATCTAAATCTCCATTGTCTCCTATCTTCAACAGCTCAAGAAGAGATTTCCTTGAAATTATAAAATTGACACTATCACCCTTTTCATCTTTGTAATCATAGTATGAGTAGGAAAGTCTGTGTCCGTCAGTTGAAGCCATTTCTATCATGTCATCTGAAATCGTGAGAAGTGCGCCTCCCAGATTAAATTTCATCTCAGGTGAAATTATGAAATAACTTTTGTTTATCAGGAATCCCAATTGTTTTATATCAAGGCTTATCGGATCAGAAAAATCGGCTTCCGGTAATTTTGGGTAATCTGCGGATTGAAGTCCCATAAGCTTATATTTACTTGTTTTTTTCTCGTTTGAAATACTTATGTTCAGATCGTTATTTTCTGATATTTCAATATTACCTTCGGGCATTTTAGAAATAAGATCATAGAAATCCCTGCCGTTGACCGTAAATGTCCCGGGCTCCTCAACTTTTACCTGGATCTTTGAAGATAATCCGATCTCAAGATCTGTTGCTACAAGTTCTAGATCTCCGTTCTCATATGCTGTTATCTTTATGTTCTGGAGTATATCGATAAGAGTTTTTTTTTCAAATACTCCCTGAAATAATTTTAGTTCATTAGAAAAAAAATTTTTTTCCACAAAAATTCTCATTTTTACCTGCCTCTTTATATTTATATATATAATAACATAATGAGATTATAAAGATAAATATGCATGTTGAAAAGTTAAAAAACCTAAAAACAATAATAATAGTAAAGAAAACTGATGTTCAAAATAATGTAGAAAAAAATTATAGTTTGTGAATAATTCTAATTTTCAAAAAATTTAATATAAGAATTAACCTTTTTTAACATTTCCTGATCTTTTGCTAACATGTTTTTCACCTTTCTGATCGAATAGATCACAGTCGAGTGATCCTTACCACCAAACCGTGAGCCGATCTCAACATAAGAACTATTTGTTATTATTTTCGAAAGATACATTGCGATCTGTCGGGGAAGCACTATTTTTTTTGAATTATTTTTTGAAATAATTTCAGATATTTTAATTTCATATTTTTTTGATATAAACTCCTGAATACTTTTAATTGTAACTTTTTTTTGCCTTGAAGTTATATATGGTTTTAAAGCATCTTTTGCAAATTCAAGTGATAAGATTACACCTTTTTTGTTGGAGAATGTAAGGTCAGCTACACCGATAAGCCTGTTCAGCGCGCCTTCAAGTTTTCTTATGTTTTCCTTTATTGAAGAAGCAAGATAATATTGAACATCCTCGGGTATTTCAAAATTAGTTCCGCTTGTGATTTTTTTTTCAGCTATTTTGTTTTTAAGAATTGCAAGCCTGTCTTCAAGGCTGTAGGGAAGAATATCTACTATCCCACCCATCTCAAATCTGGATTTAATTCTATCCTCAAGGTCAGGAATATAGTCAGGATGTTTGTCAGAACAGATAACTATCTGTTTTTCCATCTGGATCAACTTGTTAAAAATATTGTAAAACTGCTCACGAGTACCCCCCCACTTTGTGATAAATTGAATATCATCAATAAGGAGAACGTCAATTGAAGTATACTTTTTTATGATCTGTGTGCCCTGTTTTTGCCTTGTAAACTCAACATACTCATTCATGAACTCGCTTGATGTAGTATATACAACACTTGCATTTCTGTTAATGTTTTTTAAACGATTTCCTATTGCCTGGATCAAATGTGTTTTTCCAAGGCCAACATCGCTATATATGTATAAAGGGTTATAGGATTTCCCGGGAAACTCGGATACGTTATATGCAAAAGAGTGGGCCATACGGTTAGAATTTGTTTGAGTAAAAGTGTCAAACGTAAATTTTTTATGCAGATTGGAATGAAATGCTTTTTTTGCTTGAAATCCCGGTTGCTCAACCAGCTCTTCGGTTTCATCAAAAAGGGGAACAATTTTTATTACAATTTTAAGAGTTCCTTTAAGGCTGGAATTGATCTTAGTGAGAATATTGTTCTTGATCCATATCATCTTGTTTTTCTCTGGCGAACCAAGAAAAACACTTCCTTTGTTCTCACCTATATATTCGAGAGGAACTATATATTTTTCGAATGTGGGAATATCAAGGATATCTTTAATGTGAGATTTGATTACATTGAAATCTGTCATTTTTCCACATCATTTTTAACAATTGTGGAAAAAATCTCACACTTGTATGAAGTCATTGTTCAATATTAATTAAATTGATATTCCGTGTCAACACAAAAAATGCTTTTTTATTATTATTAGTGATATAATTTTATTGTGATTTTTGAATGAAAAAGATAATAATAAAAATTGTTGTAGTAATAATAATCGTAGTTCTTGTATTTACTCCATTTCTGCTTATAATAGATTTCGATAGATATCTGCCAATAGTTGGTTTTGTATGGATGTTATCAGTTTCATACTTTATTTTTGTTAAAACCAAGAATTGAACAAAGTATTTTATATAGAATAAGGGAGAACATTTGGATCAGTCCAAACTTACTGACAAAACATTAAGGTTGTTTATCTCAACCCTTACTGAATACAGCAAAAATATCAACGTGATGTCAAAGGGAATAACAGAGGAACAACTCAACACGCTGATAGAAGAAACTATTCTTATGGAAAGGTACATTTCAGAAAACACAATAATTGATGCAGGCAGCGGAAATGGCATCCTGGGTATTCCGATAGCAATACTTAATCCGGATAAAAAGATTTTTCTTGTAGAACCCAGGAAAAAAAAGTCCGAATTCCTCTCTTTTACAATAAGTAAATTGAATTTAAAAAATGCAGAAGTTGTCAGATCTGGTATAGAAGAGTTCTTAAAGGGGAGAGAAAGGAGAAAGTTTTCAGTTATAGCAAGGGGATTTCCAGATAACACAAGGCTCACAACTTATGTAAAGAAGAAGATCGTAAAAGAACTTTTAGTTATAACATCACTAGCCAAAATAAAAAAAATGACCGAAGGGATAGAAAAGTTAAAGCAAAATATCTATAATGTACCCTTTCGGGATAACCTGAAAATAATACACATAACAAATGTTTCACGTGAAACATAGAGGGGAAATGGGTAAAATAATAACAATTGCAAATCAAAAAGGTGGAGTTGGAAAAACAACTACCGCTATCAATCTGGGTGCTTCTCTGGCTATTGCAGAAAAGCGCATTCTATTGCTTGACCTTGATCCGCAGGCAAACTCAACTACAGGTATGGGCCTGGACAGAACTATCATTGAAAAAGATATTTATAATGTTCTTTCTGATAATTGCTCTGTGAGGGATTCAATAATTGACACCGAGCTGCCATTTTTCAAGATAATTCCTTCTTCAAGAAATCTGGCAAGATTTGAAATGGAGGTTTCAGAACTTGATGAAAATCATTTGTATCTGAAAAAATCACTTGAAGACATTAAAGATGAGTTCGACTTTATCATTATTGATTCACCTCCATCACTCGGTCTTCTTACGATCAATTCTTTGACTGCCTGTGATTCGGTTCTTATACCTATTCAGTCTGAGTATTATGCACTTGAAGGTCTTTCCGACCTGAATGATACTATCGAACGTATTCAAGATGGTTTTAATAAAGATCTCGAAATTGAGGGGATCCTTATCACGATGTTTGATGAGAGGACAAATCTTTCAAAGCAGGTAGAAGAAGAGATAAGAGCTTTTTTCAAAACAAAGGTTTATAAATCTATAATCCCAAGAAATGTGAGACTCTCGGAAGCTCCGAGTTTTGGGAAACCTATTCAGTTGTATGAAATAAAATCAGCCGGTTCCAAAGCTTATATGGCGTTGGCTAAGGAGATTTTGGGCTAATGAAGAGACGTGTTTTAGGGAAAGGGATTGAAGCGATAATAGCAAACAAGCCAAACCTTAATGAAAGTGGAGATTTTATAGAAGTTGATATAGATAATATTTATCCAAATCCTTATCAGCCCCGGAAGAAATTTAAAAAAGAAAAAATACTTGAACTGGCCGCATCACTTAAAGAGAACGGGATGATCCAGCCCATAGTTCTTTATCGGGATCATAACAAGTACTTTCTTCTTGTAGGTGAACGGAGATGGCGGTCAGCTCAACAGCTTAAATGGGAGAAAATTCCTGCAATTATAAAAGATGTAACTCCAAAAGAGGTGATGGTTGCAGCGCTTGTGGAAAATGTACAGCGTGAAGATTTGAATGCTGTAGAGATAGCCGAAGGGATAAATCTGATAATCGAAAAAAACAAACTAAATCAAGAAGAAGCTGCTGTTAAAGTCGGGATGAAAAGAACAACAGTGACAAATTATCTCAGGTTGTTAAAGCTTCCTGAAGCAGTGAAACAGAGCATAATTTCAGGTGAAATATCCCAGGGCCATGCAAGAGCATTGTTGGGCCTTGAAAATGATGATGCCATTCTTGATGTAATGTCAATAATACTAAAAGGAAAATTGTCTGTAAGAGAGACCGAGAAACTTGTAAAGAAAACAAATGAAAAACCTGTTTCTGAATCTGGAAGCATTGCTAAAGTTGAACAGGATCCGGATCTTAGAAAAGCAGAAGAAAGCCTCTCGAAAATATTTTCATCAAAAGTAAATCTTATTTATAAAAAGGATGGAAGTGGGAAAATTGTAGTTTATTTTAGCAGTCTTGATGAGTATGAAAGAATTCATAATGTTATAACAAAGGAGTGAGTATGCAAAAAAATGAAGTAATTGGGAAAGTTAATGGCTTTATTGATAGCGATACAGAGATGACAGGTGATATTAAATTTACTGATTCATTCAGAATAGATGGAACTTTTAAGGGCAAAATTTTATCTGGAAATGCACTTATTGTAGGTGAGGGCGGGATGGTTGAGGCAGATATTGATGTCGCAAATATTTCAGTTAATGGTAATGTAAATGGAACATTGAAAGCCAGCGAAAAGGTGGAAATATATTCACTGGGAAGGGTTACCGGAGAAATAATAACTCCAAAGCTTATTGTCGAGGATGGTGCTTTCTTCCAGGGTTCTTGTCAAATGGAGCTGAAAGTGCTTGAATCAAAGCCTAAAGTAATGGAAGAAAAAACAGATAAAGATCAGAAATTTTGATGAAAATCGGGGCAATAATTCCAGCCAGATATGAATCATCAAGATTTAGGGGGAAGCCTCTGGCACAAATTGCCGGTATCTCAATGATCGAACGGGTGTACAGGCAGGTTGCCAAAGTGGAAAAGTTTGACGAGATCATTGTTGCTACCGATAGCAATCTGATTGTAGAAGAAGTACAAAGCTTTAATGGAAATGTTGTTATGACCTCCCCCGGGTGTTCTTCCGGAACAGAAAGGGTATGGGAAGTTCTAAAGGAAAACAATTTTGATTCGGCCATAAATATTCAGGGAGATGAACCTCTGATCTCTGAAGAACTTATATCTGAAATATATGACAGATTAGAGAAAGGCAGGGATCCTGTTGTGACTGCAGCATATTTCAACAAATCAATTGAGGATTTCAATTCTGTAAATGTTGTGAAAAGTGTTTTTGATTCAGATGGAAATGCTTTGTATTTTTCAAGATCACCAATACCGAGCCAGCAGATTTCCGGCTTTGACGGCTTTTATCATCATATCGGAATATATGGATATACAAGGGATGCCCTTTCATCATTTTTTAATCTTCCTCTGTCAAAAATGGAAAAAATGGAAAGACTTGAACAATTAAGATTTCTTGAAAATGGGATAAATATTTTTGTAATAAAAACTGATTATAGATCAATCGGGGTTGATGTTCCTGAAGATATATATAAAATAGAAAAAATTTTAAAGGAATGAAAATTGAAAACTAAGTATATTTTTGTAACCGGAGGAGTGCTTTCGTCGTTGGGAAAAGGAGTTGCAGCAGCATCTATTGGAAATATACTTGAATCCTATGGATACCATATCACAATTGTTAAACTTGATCCTTATTTAAATGTTGATCCTGGAACAATGAGCCCGCTTCAGCATGGTGAGGTATTTGTTACTGATGATGGGGCTGAAACAGATCTCGATCTTGGACACTATGAAAGATTTACAAAAACCATTACTTCACAGAAGAACAACTGGACAGCAGGAAAGATATACTACAGCGTTATTGAAAAAGAGAGGCGCGGAGACTATCTCGGAAAAACTGTCCAGGTAATCCCTCATGTGACTGACGAGATAAAAAGCGCGATTACTTCTCTTGATGGAAAGTATGATGTAATAATAATTGAAATTGGTGGTACTGTGGGAGATATTGAAAGCCTTCCGTTCCTTGAAGCGATAAGACAGATCGGACTTTCCTCTGAAGATAATGACTCCCTGTTTATACATTTGACTCTTGTTCCATTTATAAAAACAGCAGGAGAATTAAAAACCAAACCGACTCAGCACAGCGTTAAGGCTTTAAGAGAGATCGGTATTCAACCAGACATATTGCTATGCAGAGCAGAAATACCTCTTCCTGAGGAAATTAAGGAAAAGATAGCTCTGTTCACAAATGTAAAATATGAAGATGTTGTGAGTGCAAACGATGTAGATACAATTTATAAAATACCTCTTGTTTTTAAGGAAGAAGGGATGGGAGATCTTTTATTGAAAAAGCTCGACCTGAAGATGAAAAAGGATGATTCATCTTCCTGGAAAAAGTGGGTAGATAAGATTTACAGTCTTGAAAACGAAGTAACGATTAGTATAGTGGGAAAGTATGTGAGTTTAAGTGATTCATATAAAAGTCTTTTCGAAGCATTATTTCATGGCGGAGTAGAAAATAACATAAAGGTGAAGTTTGACCTGATTGAATCTGACACTTTATTGGATGATGATCTGGAGAAAAGATTTGAAAATTCTGACGGGATTCTTGTTCCGGGGGGATTCGGGATCAGGGGAATAGAAGGTATGATAAAGGCCGTAGAGCATGCCAGGATCAAGAATATTCCTTATTTTGGGATTTGTCTTGGAATGCAGACCGCGTCTGTTGAGTTTGTAAGAAATGTTGCCGGTCTGAAAAATGCACACTCCGCTGAATTTGATAAATCCACTGATCAAAGAATATTTTTAAAACTTAAAGAACTTATTGGAATTGAAAAGATGGGGCACAACATGAGGCTTGGGCAGTTCTCATGTTCTCTTAAAGAGGGTACACTCTGCAGAGACATTTATAAGGATGAGAAAATAATGGAGAGGCACAGGCACAGGTATGAGTTTAATCCTGAATTTGAAGAAGTGCTGGAATCAAACGGGATGGTAATTTCAGGAAAAAATAAAGAGCGTAATCTCGTGGAAATGATAGAGTTGAAGGGTCACCCCTGGTTCATCGGGTGTCAGTTTCATCCTGAATTAAAATCCAGGCCAATGAATCCTCATCCTCTTTTCATATCTTTTATCGGAGCTGCTAAAAAATTCAAGGGGCTAAGCCTTTAACATTATTTACATATTATATTGTTGAGACTATCAATTCCCACTCTTCTTCATCTTCGTTTTCCACCAGGTTATAAAATTTTCCATTTTCAATAAAATAAGGATAATCTTCGATTATATTACTTATAGCAACCGGAATGATCTTTTTCTGGATTATCTTTCCAGACTTATCGAGAATATAGAATTCATCTCCGGAGCTGGCTCTCTTAAAAGTATGAACATAAATTCTATTATCAGTAATAAAAAAATTTTTTATCGCCGGATATTGATCCGCAACAGCAAACATATCCTTTATCCTTTCCCAGAAATCACTGAATCTTGATTCATTTTTGTAGTAGTTTTTTATTTCAGCCTTTTTGCTTCCTGAAATTTTGATTAATTTATAATCAATCTTCAAAGGAGTTAATTTCTTCCCGTTTTCATTATATTTATTAATAACAAACTCTTTAGAATTATTAAGATAAAGTACATTTCCCCGGCTTTTCATATTAAAAATATTCTGATCAAAGTAAATTTTAACAAAACTTCCCCTTGTAAATTCACCCCCGCCCTTCCCGGCTATTTCTTTAACTTTCACAAATTTGTTGTTATAGATCGAAATAGACTCAGTTCTTGTCCTGTTTTCTCCGATTTTAAAGCTTCTGGCGGCAAAATTATTGCCAACCGGTATCATCCCTCTGATGAATCCACCATTCAACTTTTTTTCCCGGATAAATTTTCCGTTTTTTTCGAAGAACATCACCTTGGACCTGTTATGAATAAATACATTGCCATTAACAACGTTGAGGTTAAAAGAGAAGCCGCCCCTTCTTGATGCATTTATCTCTCCCGGGCCCTCACCCTTTTTTCCAAATTTTCCCAAATAATTTAAATTATCCTTTGAGTATATATATATTGTTGCTCCCTCTGAGATATAGATCCTTTCGCCGCTTACAAAAATTGAATCAGGGTTCAGGACCTCCTCCAGTGGGAATGTTTCAGCAATTATTGATATAACAAAAAACATGGATATAGTGATTAACAATACTAATTTTTTCATACAATTCTCCTTGCAAAAATAGGTTTAACAATACCTTCTACAGATTATAACAAAGAATGGTTGAAAATCTTTCATTTTGTGTTGATTTCACACTGATATCAATTTATAATTCCCATCTGTTTTTAAGAGGTGTGTAATGGGTGAAAAAATTAAAAGACTAAAAAAGATCTGGTGGGAATGGGTGTTTATAACAATTGGAGCGGTGATCTCGGCAGTCGGGTATGTGGTTTTTATACTTCCAATGGATATGGTGGAGGGTGGTGTTACCGGAATTGGCATTATTGTTAAACATCTCACGGGATTGCCTATAGTGGGTTTATCTTCAATGGTTGTTACCGGATTTGTGTTCTTTTTTGCTATACGGATCCTTGGCAAGGGTTTTGGAGCAAAATCGATCTATGCAACTATATTGATGAATGTTCTAATAGATCTCTTCTCAATATTAAAGCTCAGTATTAACCTCGATAGCGGAGATATTCTGCTTGCAGCATTTTACGGCGGAGCATCAGTAGGATTAGGACTGGGGCTTATATATTTTGCAGGGGCATCGACCGGCGGTGCTGATGGTTTGGGTCAAATCCTGTGGAAACTAAAAAAGATCCCGATCGGAAGGACCCTTATTATTATTGACATCTTTGTGCTGAGTGCTGCCGCAATTATTTTTATACCGATAAAGAACATAATGTATTCTATGATATTTATATATGTTGAGATAAAGGTTATTGATATGGTTCTTAACGGACTCCGGGCGAACCAGAGGATCATGATCGTTACTGATTTCCCTGACAAAATGAAAAGGGCACTCTTCTCCAAGCTGAGTCGTGGTCTTACAATTTTCAATGGTGTTGGAGGCTATTCAGGAAAAGAGAGATTCATGCTGACTTCAGTTCTACCGAAAAAAAACATTCCTGAAATCAGGAGACTTATTGCAGAAGTAGATGAAAGATCGTTCGTAATAATTCAGGACATCCATCAGGTTTATGGAGAGGGGTTCGAAAAACTTCCAACAAAGTTGAAAAATGATAAATTAATCAAACTCAACAATAAGAAAAAGTGAATTAATATCTGTTTGACAAGGAATGGTAAATATTATATACTGCTAAAATATCGCGGGGTGGAGCAGTCTGGTAGCTCGTTGGGCTCATAACCCAAAGGCCGTAGGTTCAAATCCTACCCCCGCTACCAATTTCCTAAAAACATCAAAAACAAACTATCTGTATGATTCTCTTAAATTGTATTGCAGATAGATCAAAGGCATCCTCTTGCATGAATTGATAACGACCGGCAGGAATAGGTAACCCTGCCGGCCGCTAAGCTTATTTGGGGAGGACATTAAAACTTTACTTTAATTTCAGCTCTCATCTGTGGATGGATCTGGCAATAATAGTTCCAGTTTCCCTCCCATTGAAATGTATGGCTGAATGATAAACCGGGAGCAAGTGTACCGGAATTGAATTTCTCCTGCAGAACACCAGACAATTCTCCTGATGCGTTCGGGGAGCCAACCGTTACAGTATGATTGGATGAACCCTTGTTCACCCACGTAATAATTGTATTCGGGCTGGATACCGTCAGTGTTGCAGGCTGAAAAAAATTGTCATATATATAAACTGTATTTGCCGGCGGAGTTTCAGTCCCGTCACCTACAGCATCATTTGTCTTACAGCTAGTCATAGATATTACAAATACTGACATTATTATAAACACATATATTAATTTTTTCATTAAAGCCTCCAAAGATGTGTATTAATATATATTGTTATAAATTAACAGGAATTTCAACTAACATTACCAGTTTGGTTATAAATAGTGCTTGAATATTGAAAAAAGAGGAATAATTTTTAGTTTTTTACAATAACACAATTTCTTCCCTGCTGTTTTCCCTGATAAAGTACATCATCAGCTTCTTTTATAACTTCATCAATAGATTTTCCCTTCGAATGCATTGCCACACCGAATGTAGCAGTTACATTGAGATCTATGCCCTTATAATTGTATACGGTGTTCTCGATCACAGATCTGACTTTTTCTGTAACGGTTTTACCACCAGTGATCTTTGTTTCAGGGTATACCATAAGAAATTCCTCCCCACCCCATCTCCCGACATAATCCTGTTTTCTGATGGATTTTTTGATCAGCCTGGAGATTTCAACAAGAACAAAATCACCACAATCATGTCCATGTGTATCATTAAATTTTTTAAAATGATCAATGTCACACATTACCACACAAAATGGCTGTTTAGTACGCTCAGTTCTTATCAGTTCGTTTTCAAGAACCTCGATCATTTTTCTTCTGTTATGAATCCTGGTCAGAGGATCTATTATTGCAGCTTCTTCCAGCTTCTGGTGAGATTTTGCTTTAAATACGGCGGAAATTGTATGCTCTCTTATCCTCATCATTTTTTTTGCATCAGTTCTTGTAAATGCATCTGGTACGCTCATGTTTCCAATAACAAAAAATCCTTCAAGGGTCTCACCGGACATTATTGTCATTGCTATTACAGATTCCGGCAACTCAATATCGTGAAGATTTTCGGGATGCTGCAATTTAGAAAATTCATCTATAATGAATATTCCTTTTTCATATTCCTTTCCGTTCTTTACATATTTATCAAATGCTTCATCGAAGCTTATACTAATTCTGAAAATATCATTTTTGCTGTCTCCAATTGTAACTTTAGGCTCGAGCATTTTGTTTAATCTGTTGTAAGCAAATATTACACCCTTTTCAGCCTGGGGGAACATGATCATCGTTTGTTGCAATAGAACATTGAGTAATTTATCAAAATTTATCTCTTTATTGATATTCGCAACGATACGGTCGGTAGTCTCAAGTTCGGCAGTTCTCTCGGCAACCTGCTTTTCGAGTTCTTCAGCCCTTTTTCTTAAAGTTCTTATTCTAAACCCTAACAGAAGAGCAAGTATTCCAATTATTGCCAGAATTATAAGAACATTGAACCATAAGGTCTTATAAAAGAACGGTTTTTGGCGGAACTTCACTTTTGTGTCATCCGTATTCCAGATACCATCATTATTTACTGCTTTAACCCTGAAAGTATATTCTCCGGACGGCAATGTTGTATATGATACTTCCCTCTTTGTTGTTAACTTTGACCAGCCCTCATCAAACCCTTCAAGTTTATACACATATTGAACTTTATGAGGGATCACATAACTGAGTGCAGTGTATGCGAAAGTGATTCTTTTGTAATTTGGAGACAATACCTTGATCTGAAGAGGTGAATAATTTTTATTGTCTACCTTTATCATCTCGATAAGGAGCGGGGGAGGTTTTTTGTTTATGGGGATATTAAAGGTATCGATCGAAGCAATCCCCATCAACGTCGGGAACCAATTAACTCCTTTACTGGACCTTATCGCCCACGAAACAGGAGTTGGCGAATCGAGCAGGCCGTCATGATCGTTATATAAAGTTATTTTGGTAAATTGTGACTTTCCGGTTACAATTCGATTAAGGGCATGTTTATTTATGGTGTAAATTCCAGACTCTGCAATCATCCAGAGCCTCCCCTCGCTATCCTCTAATACCTGAAAAATTGCAATCTCCGGGAGCCCGTTTTTTTCTGAAAAGTTGAAAAAATTTTTCCGGTCATATCTTGACAATCCTTTTGATGTAGATATCCAGATTACGTTGTCCGAATCCTCATAGGCTCTGAAAACAATATTTGAAGCAAGTCCATCCTCAACTCTAAGGATTTTGAATATTCCATCTTTGAGTATTGAAATACCCCCGCCGTTTGTCATAATCCACAAATTTTCTCTGGAATCTTCAAAAATGCTTAATATATAGTTGTCTGAGAGCCCATCCCTTTTTGTAAATGTTTTGATTTTAGAGTTATTTTCTATTAAATTCAGGCCGTTTGAAGTTCCAACCCAGATTTCCCCCTTACTGTCTTCAATTGAAACCCTGCACCTGTTACTTGTAAGACCTTTCTCTGTGGTGTAATTTTTTATTCTTCCTTTGAAAACAGAAACAATTCCCAGATCACTATATGTACTGATCCAGATCTTTCCGGTGGAATCTTTATTAATGTGACGGATTCTTACACCCTTAAGGTAGTCTGTAATTTTAAGGTTGGCAAAAATTCCGTTATTAAGGACAGAAAGCCCACCATCTGTACCTATCCAATACGTATTATCATTTACTTGAAGAATGGAATTTACTTTGTCATGAGTTAATCCCTGTTTTGAGGTCAGAGAAGTGAATTTTCCTTCACTTAATTTGTTTAGTCCTCCTCTGGATGTTGCGATCCAGATATTGCCTTCTTTATCCTCAAGTATTTTGGAGACCTGATTATTGCTTAATCCATTCTTTTCGGAATATTGATGAAATTTATCATCATAGTATCTGAATAATCCGGAATCTGTGCCGATCCATATGCAGCCGTGAACTCCAGATAGAATAGAAGTTATTGTTTTTGCTCTAAAAAATTTGTGATCTTCAAGGCTGGATAAAACTCCCCTCTTCATTAAAAAGAGTCCCTGATTTTTTGTGCCGATCCAGGTATTTTTGTGTTTATCTTTAAGGATTGAAGTGATAACAATATTGTTAATTTTATTTAGAACAGGTGTTTTTTTTATTTTTTCTTCAAAAAATACTTTTACTCCGCCTTCCATAGTTGAAACCCATAGAAGGCCTTCCCGATCATGATAGATCATCTCAATACTCTTTTCCCTGAACATCCCGTTTAAAGGAATTGATGTAACCCCATTATTGTCAGACTTCAACAATCCGTTTCCTGTTCCGATCCACAAAGATCCGGACTTATCTATTGAAAAGGATTTAATAACCTTGTCTTTAAGATCAGAGTTGTTGAACATAATGAATTTATTATCAGAATAACGGGCAATTCCTTCACCATTTGTTCCGATCCACAAGTTTCCTTCCGCTCCCTCCAAAAGGGCAGTGACTGAATTGCTTTCGAATCCGTGATCTTCATATTTTGAAAAAGTAGTGAAATTTATCCCATCAAATCTCACAAGCCCGTTAAATGTCCCTATCCATATGTATCCGTCCCTGTCTTGAAGGATATCGTTTATTGAGTCTGATGGGAGTCCGTCTTTAGCAGTCCAGACCGTATGCATACTTTGCTGGAGGGGTGTTTTTAGATTCAATCCAGTCAAGTGGAAGCAGAAAATAAGAATACTTATTAAATAAGTAAAAATGCGCACATAAACATTATATCCGATTTATACAGTTTTTAACAATAACCCTTTGTTATGTATCTCCCGGTCCTTCAGGCTTTACTTTCAATTTCTGTTGAATGTGAAAGGAATAGTGTTTATTACTGAATAACCTCCGCCACTATCATCACTAATTGTCATTTCAATTTCAACTGAATCCGGGTTTAATCCGTTAAAGATATCGCCTTTAAGCGGGGTTTCCGATTCTATCACAACCCACAGGTAGTCCATCTGATCTGTTGCAACATTGAGCAGGATATCTCCGAAAAGTTGTTCAATACTGAATCTTGTCACTTCAAAAACAAGCTGGTCCCCGGAATAAACACGATAACTCCAGTTCACAACCGACGCGTACATAAAATATGTTGCATCAACAGAACTGGATGGATTAATATTTACTGATGACTGATTGATCTCAACCCATGAATTCAGCTTAAGATAGCTTGAATTATTCTCTGTCGAATAGTTTCCCTCCGCTTCTAAAAGGAACCACTCGAAGTCCAGTGATGGATCTTTACAACTTTGACTGAATATTGTTATCAGGAATATAACAATTATAATTTTGGTAATCTTTAACATTTTGTTCTCCGAATCAACTATGCAAATTTAATTCCATATCAAATTGATCTTTTTTCATTGAAATGTCCTATTTTTTTTTGTATAAAGATAATTTTGACCCATAATGGAAACATAAATAATAGAAATATCAGGAAAAATAATGTCCTATGTAATCAGAATACAACTTATACAGAGGAAGCTTTTTAGATGAATGTGTTCTAAAATCAGGATTTGAGCCGGAAACAATTTTTAATATGAGTTCGGGATTGTTATCACTCGGGAATCCCCTGAACTTTTCCTTGTGACCATCAAGGCTTTTCACAATGGATTCGATTTTGTTGTAGATAGTTGCCATATCAGAACGATTCTCATTCAGAGATTCCACAAGAGCCTTCCCTACTACATTAACCGGAAGGATCTTGACCAGATTAAGGCACATATCCCTTATCATTATCGAGACCTCTTTTCTTGTTTTTCCCAGATGTTCAGAGACCTTAACAGGAGAGCCGAAAGATATATACACATCTTTTATGTTTTTTAACATTTTCAGAGAATCATAAACTTTTAGTGTCCTTGGGGTATCTGATCCGACACCAACAAGCTCTTTACCCTCACGGATAAAAGAATAGTCACAATTGAATGGAATAATATATGAGTCAAATTTATCGACACCTTTAATGTTCGGGTCAATGGAATCTTTGTCCTTCTCATATTCAAGAAGGGCATCAAAAGAGGTCGGGAAGAACCCGCCATATTCTCCGGTACGGGGAACACTTGTTCTGGTACCTTCGGGAAAAAGGAGAACATCTCTTCCGTATGCCATAAAACTATACATATTATTTCTGAGTTCTTTTGCAGATTCAACTATTTCCCGGCGTGTCTTTCCCCTTCTTACCAGAAATACACTTGTGTTTTTTGCCAATGTTACAAAAAGTTTTCCCTTTATCAGGTTGTCGCCCATTCCCACTACAGGAATATGCAGTTTGCTCAAATTAAGTGCGGATAGCATTCCGGTAGTTTCCCACAGACTTCGGTGAAATCCGTTATAGAGGAACACGGAGCCCTTTTGCTTCAGTGCAATAAGATCTTTTTCAAACTCAACGTGAGCTTTCGTAAGATTTTTATATCCCCAATTTGAAATCAGCCTGGCCATGAAGAACGTTAATCCGCGCCTCTTAAGAATTTCCCGTTTTGATAAAAGTTCCATTTTGATCTCTCTGGCAGGGATTATAGCACCTTTGCTAACCTAATGTAAAATGGGGATTATTATTGAATTTAGTATGAATTGGGGGTATAAAGAAGTAATGAAAGAAAAAAATATTATCCTATACTCGCATGGAGCATGCAATGAAGTTACTGGTTCAAAACATTTCATTGAATACAATGGAAAAACAATACAGATCGATTCGGGAATGTTTCAGGGGAGAAGGGCTGAATCTTATGAAAAGAACCACAATCTTTCCTTTGACCCGTCAAATTCAGATTGCATCCTTTTAACTCACGGGCATTTCGATCATTCCGGTGCGCTTCCCGTTATGGTGAACAATGGATTTTCCGGAAATATTTACTCAACACCGGCCACAAGAGATATTGCTAATATAATATTGTTTGATAGCGCATACATACAACAAAAAGATAGTGAGTACCTGAGAGAAAAAGCAGAAAAATATCCTGACCGGAAACTGAAGGTTTATGAACCTCTCTACGATTCAGCAGATGTTATTAAAACTCTTCAACATTTTATTACTATAAATCACCGAAGAGAATTTATTCCTGTGGATGGTTTTAAAGCAGAATTTTTTGATGCAGGGCACATTCTCGGTTCGTCCATGATCTGTTTAACTCTGGGAGACGAACTAAGGGTCGGATATTCAGGAGATCTCGGGAGAAAGAATCTACCGATCTTAAAAGATCCAGAGACAATGTATGATCTGGACTATCTGGTGCTTGAAGGTACCTATGGTGACAGGCTTCATGAATCTGTGAGTTCCGGTGGTGAAAGACTTGAAAGAATCGTGAAAAAGGCTGTAAAAAGGGGCGGAAAGATCATAATTCCGGCTTTTACAATAGAGAGGACCCAGGAGATAATATACATCCTTCATCTCCTGCAATTGGAGAACCGGATCCCGAGTATTCCGATTTATGTTGATTCTCCCATGGCAGTAAATGCAACATCAATATTTAAGATCCACTCAGAATGTTTTGATGAAGAGACCTATGATGATTTTATTTCCAACAACATTAATCCTTTTGGATTTGATAACATAAATTATGTTCAATCTGTTAGAGAATCAAAAGAGATTAATTCCAGAAAGGGACCGATGATCATTATTTCTGCAAGTGGAATGGCAGAGAATGGTCGAATTCTTCACCATCTTAAAAACAATATTGAAGACAAGAGTACGATTATCACCATTGTCGGTTTTATGGCAGCCCATACACTTGGACGGAAGCTGGTGGACGGAGAGAAGAGTGTAAAAATATTCGGAAAGAAATATGAAGTAAATGCAGAGGTAGAAAAACTAAATGCATTCTCTGCTCATGCAGATTACAATGAGATCAAAGAGTGGGTGTCCGGCTATGACCTGAAAAGACTAAAAAAAATATTTCTTGTTCATGGTGAGAATAAAAGCTTATTAAATTTAAAAGAGGAACTTCTTTCCATCGGTGTTAACAGTGTAGAAGTGGTGGAGTGTGGAAAAACTTATAGAATAGACCCACAAAGAGGAGAATAATGCTAGAAAATCTGAGTGGAAGGTTCAATAAAGTATTCAAATATTTAAAAGGTGAAGTACAGATCACCGAGGAAAATATTGAAAAGGCACTAAAAGAGATCAAATTATCACTTCTCGAGGCAGATGTAAATTTCAGAGTAGTTAAAGAGTTCATAGGAAAGATAAAGGAAGAAGCGCTGGGAGCCAAAGTTCAAGAGAGCCTGAATCCATACCAGCAGATAATTAAGATTGTACGGACCGAACTTGAAAATATGCTGGGCGCCGGAGTCAGCGATCTGAATAAAACCTCTGAAAAGCCGGCAGTAATAATGTTGGTAGGGCTTCAGGGAACAGGAAAAACAACTTCGGCAGGGAAACTGGCACTATTTCTTAAGGAAAAGGGTAAATCATCTGTTCTATGTTCGTTTGACCTTAAAAGAATGGCTGCGGGAGAACAACTTAAAACTATTGCCGATCAGATCGGAGTAAATTTCTTTGAATCTGAACACAAAGACCCTAAAAAAATTGCAAAAAATCTCCTGACCAAATCAAAAGAGCTTGGATATGATTATGTAATTGCAGATACAGCCGGAAGGCTCCATATTGATGAAGAACTGATGAAAGAGTTAGTTCTCGTTAAGTCCATATTGAATCCGGTTGAAACAATTTTTGTTGCAGATTCAATGACTGGTCAGGATGCGGTTAATTCAGCACTTAGTTTTTCAAAAGAGATCGGGATTGATTCGGTTTTACTCACTAAGATAGATTCTGATACAAGAGGAGGGGCTGCATTATCTATTGTAAAGGTTACAAATAAACCAATCAAATTTATCGGAACAGGCGAAAAGTACAGTGATTTCCAACAATTCTTTCCTGACAGAATTGCATCAAAGATCCTCGGAATGGGAGATGTTCTTACTCTTATAGAAAAAGCAGAAAAAGAGTTTGATGAGAATGAATCCCAGAAGATGGCTGAAAGGATGATGAGAAATGAATTTACACTTGATGATTTTCTCTCACAAATGAAACAAATTCAAAAACTGGGGTCTGTTTCAGATATAATGGGAATGATGCCCAACATGGGTATTCCCGCCAATCGGAATATTGAAGCTGATGACAAAAAAATAATACACACAATTGCAATAATTAATTCAATGAACAGAGCTGAAAAGGAGAGGCCGAAAATAATAAATGGAAAAAGGCGATATCGAATTGCAAAAGGGTCCGGAAGAACCGTTCAGGAAGTCAATCAATTGTTAAAACAATACTTCGAGATGAAGAAATTTATGAAAAAACCCTTTTTTAGAAAAATGCTGCAAAAATTTGACTTTTCATCTAAAATGGGGTAGATTAACGCTTATTAAACAGGGAGTTTTACAATGGTTGTAATAAGACTAACACGCATGGGTACAAAACACAGGCCGTTCTATAGGGTAGTTGCAATTGACAAAAGGAAACCGAGGGAATCCCGGTATATTGAAAGGATTGGCATCTACAATCCCCTTCCGGAAATTCCCGAAGTGAAGATTGATATGGAAAAATACAATAAATGGATTAAGTTGGGAGCAAAGCCATCCGCTACGGTTAAATCTTTGTTAAAGAAAGTCAATACTGAGAACTAAGGAGGGATAATGAAACAACTCGTTGAGACAGTTTGTAAGGCATTAGTGGATAACCCTGATGAAGTAAAGGTTACACAGATTGATGGAGAACAGACTACCATACTTGAATTAAGAGTTGACCAGTCTGACCTGGGAAAAGTTATTGGAAAACAGGGCAGAACTGCAAGAGCTATCCGGACCATCCTCGCAGCTGCAGGAATGAAACAGAGAAGGAGATTTAATCTCGAAATTATTGAAAATTTCGATAGAGAAGAAAAATAGTTATTGGTTTTATTAGGTAAGATATCTAAAAGTCGGGGAAATAAGGGAGAGGTAATTTGCAGGATTTCTCCTGATATAGACATTTCAAATATAGATTTTTCCGGAGAATTCGAGTTAAAATCAAAAAAACATACAAAAACATCTAAAATGGAATCATATTCTGAACGAGGATCTTCATTAATAGCAAAATTTGAAATTTCAAATTCAATTAATGATGCACTCGGACTTGTAGGATATGATATTTATTCCAGAGAATATAAATCAGATATTTCTTCCAACAGACTGGAAGAATATTTAGTTCTTGATGTAACCGGGCTCACCTGGGGAAAGGTTTGTAAAGTTGATCTTTCAGGACCTAATAAAACTATCGAAACCTTTGATGGTAAGGAATACACAATAATACCCTTTAATGATTCAATCATACTGAAAATCGATTCGTCAGAAAAAACAATACTTATTGATCCGCCAGACGGTTTAAAAAATTTGAATAAATGATGTACTTCTCAGTGGTCTCAATATTTCCGGAAATGATCAGCGGTATCACCGGATCAGGACTGCTGAAGAAAGCCGTTGATAACGGGATCATTAATATTGATATTTACGATCTGAGAGATTACACGGATAACAAGCACAGAAAAACTGATGATCGTCCATATGGAGGTGGTGCAGGTATGGTAATGACTCCGGAACCTCTCCGAAATGTTGTTGATCATATCAAAGAGAAAAGGGATGGTCAGGTTGTTTTGTTTTCTGCCTATGCCGAACCACTTACCCAAAAGCGTGTTAAAGAATTTTCTAAAAACGATCACCATATTCTGATATGCGGAAGATATGAAGGTGTTGATCAGAGGTTCATTGAAAAACATGTGGATATCGAGATATCGATTGGAGATTATGTGATAATGGGTGGAGAGCTTGCGGCAGGAGTTTTTATGGAAAGCGTGGGCAGGATGATAGACGGAGTTGTAGGAAACAAAGAATCTGTGGAAACAGATTCATTTTATAAAGATAATCAGTATGGATATCCTCAGTATACAATGCCCAGAGATTTTGATGGGGAAGGTGTTCCGGATGTGCTGCTCTCAGGAGATCATAAGAGAATTTATGATTGGAGAGAGAAAAACAGAAAATCAAGAAAATAATAATAATCAGGAGTAAAAATGGAAAAAATTATTGAATGCGTACCAAATTTTTCAGAAGGAAGAGATATGGGTGTAATCGATAAGATTACTGATGAGATCCGGAGTGTTGAAGAGGTTGTTCTGCTGGATGTTGATCCGGGTAAAGATACGAACAGAACGGTAGTCACATTTGCCGGAAGTCCTGAAGGTGTGGCAGAGGCCGCATTTCTTGCAATTAAAAAAGCTTCTGAACTTATAGACATGGCAAAACACAAAGGTGCTCATGCGAGAATGGGAGCAACCGATGTTTGCCCCTTTGTCCCTGTTTCCGGAGTTTCCATGGACGATTGTATAGAGGTTTCGAAAAAAGTTGGGAAAAGAGTTGGAGAAGAACTCGGGATTCCAGTATTTCTTTATGCTAACTCGGCTTTAACTCCGGAAAGAAAGAGAATGCCGGATATACGTGAAGGCGAATATGAAGCTCTTCAGGAAAAATTGAAGAGGAAAGATTTTATCCCGGATTTTGGGGAGCAGGTTTTTAATAGTCGTAGTGGTGCTACGGTTGTAGGAGCCAGGGGATTTTTGATAGCATATAACATAAATCTTAATACGAAAGAGACAAAAATTGCTAATAAGATTGCAAAAAGGATTCGGGAAAAAGGAAGAGTTGTTAAAAATAAAGAAACCGGAATAAGGGAAACCATACCCGGGCTTTTTAAAGGTGTTCAGGGAATGGGTTGGTATATTGACGAATATAATATGGCACAGGTAACAGTCAATATTCTTGATTTTAACGAGTCTCCTCTCTATAAGATCTTTGATGAGTCTGAGCGGCTGGCCGGTGAGTTCGGAGCAAGGGTGACCGGAAGTGAAATGGTTGGTCTTATTCCTATTAAGGCACTCCTTGATGCAGGAATTCACTATCTGAAGAAACAGGGTTCTTCGACTGGAGTATCTGAAAAAGAGATATTGAGAATTGCTGTACAAAGCCTGGGTTTAAATGAGATTTCCGAGTTTAATATTGATGAAAGAATTATTGAATACAGATTTAGAAAGCCCGGCAAGCTTGTGTCGATGAAGATTGATGAGTTCATCGAAGAGCTTTCCTCAAATTCTCCTGCACCCGGTGGAGGAAGTGTTGCTGCACTTTGCGGAGCTCTCTCGTCTTCTCTAAGTGCAATGGTTGGAAATTTAACAGTGGGTAAATTGAAATATAAGAATGTCAAAGAAAAAATGATAGCAGTTTCAGAGTCCGGTCAACATCTTAACAGGATCTTTATTGATGCGATCGATAGAGATACAATTGCATTCAATAAAATTATGGATGCGTTTTCTCTTCCCAAAAAAAATGATGATGAAAAAGCATTAAGGGACAAAGCAATTACTGATGCTACGATAGAGGCAACATTGATCCCCTTTTCAGTACTGGAAAGAGCAAAAGACTCAGCGGAACTGGCACTTGAAGTGGCGACTTCAGGTAATACGAATTCGCTTTCCGATTCAGGAGTGGCAGGTTTAACATCAATGGCTGCAGCTGCCGGAGCGTACTACAACGTGCTTATTAATCTTGAGGGAATAGATGATCAGGTCTTTGTTGAGAAAATGAAGAAGGAGTCATCGGAGATTCTTTCAGATGTAAAAAAAATAGCTGACAATGTTTCTGAAATACTTGAGAGTGCTTTAAAGTAAACCTATTTCTTCTTAAAAAGGGAACTTTTAAATCTGCTTTTTGAAGAATTATTTTCAATTTCTCTCAATCTTTTTTTTGCAATTACATTTTCAGGATTAATCGAAATAGCTTTTCTTAAAAATCCTTCAGCTCTTTTGGTCATGTTTTCGTTAAGAAAAAGAAGTCCGAGTGCGACAAGAGGCTCAGCACTCCATGGGTCGAGCTCAACAGCCTTTGAGAGGTTTTTTTCCGCGGCCCTGGTCATTGTAGGAATATTCATTTGAGACATTCCCAATAGAAGAAAGCACGCACCTCTGTCGGGATTAAGCCTTATTGCTTCCTCGAGCAATGTCGTGGCTTCCCAATAATTTTTTTGATGAAACAAAGTTTTGGCCTTCCGGTGCAGAAGCGAGGCACGCTCAATTGATTTGTCAGGCCCTGTCCCTTCTTCGCTGTTTTTGCTTATCTTATCAATATCATATTGTCGTTTCTTATCGATATCGTTAAGTGTATCATATGCTCTGTTAATCTCGGAAAATACGAAATTTGCAATCTCTTCCAATCCTGGGTCGGGAGCATTTGTGATTCTGTCCGGATGATATTTCTTTGCATACTCAAAATATGAATTTCTAATATCATCTGAAGAGGCATCAGATTTCAAGCCGAACATTTCATAATAGCTTACTTTTTCCTCTTTGATCTTGTTATACAATGCGACTACATTCTCTATGTTCTGCCTATCTTCTTCTTTTAATTCAATAATATCAAAATCCACAACTCCAAGAAGGTGGAGTGGCAGAATGTTCTTCCAGTATTCCTTTTCAGATATCCCCAACTCTGAAGGAATCTCATCATTTGATTTATTTACAAACCGACTGAGCGATTTATGGAACTTAAAAAGTTGTTCCGGTAATATTTCTTTAACCTCTTCTGACAAAGTCAGTACTTTAGGAGATTGTGAAAAATACTGATTTACGTAAACATTTACATTCTGAATATATTCGTTAGCACCTTCATAAATAATTTTTGCGAGGTTAATATTAAATTTTGAATCGGTGGGGATTTCAGGTACTTTTTCTTCAAAAAACCATTGTCCTGATCCAATAAAAAACAATGAGAGAACTATAGATCTGATCTGAAGCTGTATACCATGAAAAACCTCCTTTTCAGTAAGGACCTTGTTCTCAACAAGTAACTTTCCTATCTTTTTGTTCTTTCCCTCGATCATTTTGTGAATATTCCAGAATTCCTGCCTGCTGATCTTACCCGATTTGAACAGGATTTCACCGAGTCTTTCCTGGATCACGTTTGTATCTGCGAAGAGGATAATGCCATCTACAAAATATACATTTTTTTGAAAATTCTCACCGCTGACAGATAAGGTTCCTGTAAGTTTTTCTGAATAAACACTTCGCAAGAATATTGGTATGGGGGTTTCTGTAACTGAAAACAACTTTTTTCTCTCGATTTAGATTAATTACTACACTAGACAAACTATGTCAATATTTGAATTAGTTAAAGAAATGTTAAAACTTGACAAAAAAATATATATATTCTATTAAGATATAGGATATTGTTGAATAAATATCTAAAATTTTAGGGGAAGCGTAATTTCAAATTTGTTTGACAGGAGAAGGGGATGAAAAAAACAAGTATTTTATTACTTTTATTTCTAACGATATTTTGCACTGTTTTTTCAGCACAAAAAAAATATGTTTTTGATGATACTCAGCTTACTAAAGATAAATTTCTTTTGATATCCAAGACAGACTTGAATTGTTCCTATGAAATAAAAAAGAGAATTTCAAAGGATATAAAAATCGTCAAGAGTGTTGATATGGAAGAGCGGACAGTTTTTGGTACCAACGATCTTCTCATTATAAACCGGGGTGAAAGTAGCGGGTTGAAAGAAGGGGATATGTTCAGTGTGGTAGCTCAGGGAGGCAAAGTCATCAATCCGTTTTCTCACAGGTCTCTTGGCACTCTCTTTCTGAAAAAAGGGATTGTAGAAATAATAACCTTGTACGAGAGGTATTCTATTATAGAAATTAAAGATTCTTGTTTTCACGTTTATTTGAATGATTATTTGATCCCTTACAAAAGCGAAGAGCAGGTCGTAAGGCGGAGCATTGATTATAAACTCAGTAAACTACCTGAATCTCAATTGACAGGAAGGGTTGTATTCGCCGGAGATGATATTGATCTTGAAAGAGAACTTAGTGCAGCAGGGAATATTGTTGCTGTTGATCTTGGGAAAGGAGAAGTGTCAAAAGGCGATTTTGTATTATTTTATAAAATAGTCAAGAAGAGATTACCCAAAATTATAATCGGGAGCGGCATAGTAATTAAACCCCAGAATTCAAATTCAACGGTAAAGATCATTGACTCCTCGTTTCCTATTGAAATTGGTTCTTATCTTACAGTTCTCCCGGAAGTGCTTATGACCGATACCGATGACAACAAACTGCCATTGATAAAAGACAGTAAAAACATTACAGAAGAGATTACAGCAACTGAAGAAACATTTGATTTTACAACCCTCTTCCCACTGGACGAATATAAACTGAAGGATAAAATTGAAGAGAAGTTTCTGCAGATGAAGGAGTTTATTGGTTCAAAAAAGGAATTTGTAATAATTCTCCGGGGTTATGCCTGCAGCATTGGCGGGGTCGCATATAACCTGGAACTTTCAAAAAAAAGGGTAGAAGAAGTAAAAAATTATATTGTGAGCAAACTTGATATTGCGCCTGATTTCATTGATGTATATTATTATGGAGAGAAAGATACTCCTTTCGATAATAGTACAGAGATTAACAGGCGGAAGAACAGAAGAGTAGATATACAAGTAATAGGAAGATGAAAAGAATATTTTTAATATTTTTTCTCCTTATATTTTCCGTTTCACTTGTTTCCGATTCTCTGAACCTGGTAGAGATACAAAAAAAAGAAAAAGAGAGAAGAAAAAAGCTCTCGAAATCTAAATATGTTCTAACAAATGATAAGCTCATCGAATATACTTTAAAGAAGAGTAAAACATTTGTAGAAGCTGAAGTTAAAAAAATCACTGAAGTTAAAACAGCAAAAACTCCCAAAAAAAAGATCAGCGAGAGGAGTACTGAGCAATATTGGAGAAACAGATTAAATATACTCAATAAAAATATCGAAGGACTAAAAGGTAGTATTCAGAAATCCCAAAGTGCCTTGAACAGAGAATCATCAAATTTTCTTGTTGCTGCAACCCCCTCTTTACAACAGCAAATTAAAATGAATATTGATCGCCTGAGCAAGCAGATAAGTGAACTTAAGGCAACATTAGTGAAATTCGAAGCTAACAAAGAAGCATTTTTCAGGGAAGCAAGAAAAGAAGGAGTACTCCCGGGCTGGTTACGTTAAACTTTTTTATTCCGGAGGTAGTATGATCCCCACAATTGAATGGAAAAATGGCAGAGTTTTTATGATCGATCAGAGGAAACTCCCCTTTGAAGAAGTATTTGTTGAGCATACCTGCTATAAAAATGTAGCAGACAGTATAAAAAAAATGGTTATTCGGGGAGCACCTGCGATCGGTGTTGCGGCAGCTATGGGTGTTGCTCTCGGGATAAGCAATCTGGATGATAGTGAAAATGACCCTGGTGGTATCTTTAATGAAATAATCAGGGTGCTTGGCGGGACAAGACCGACTGCAGTTAATTTGTTCTGGGCTCTGGAAGAGATGAAAAAGGTGTTTAAAACTCACCAAACAGATATCCGGCTCTTAAAAGAAAAAATATTGGAAAAGGCTCTTGAAATAAAAAACAATGATGAAAAGATCAACAGAGATATTGGAAAGATCGGTGAAATTGTTTTAAAAAAGGGCGATACGGTCCTGACCCATTGTAATGCAGGAAGCCTGGCTACGGCCGGGTACGGTACTGCATTGGGAGTAATAAGAAGTGCAAATTCTTCCGGGAAAAACATATCGGTTATCGCCGGTGAAACCCGGCCTTTTCTTCAGGGAGCACGATTGACAGTCTGGGAAATGCAGAAGGAAAATATTCCTGTTACTCTGATAACAGACAGCATGGCAGGATATTTGATGTCAAAGGGTGATATAGATCTTGTTATAGTCGGAGCGGATAGAATTGCACTGAATGGCGATACTGCTAATAAGATAGGAACTTATTCAATTGCTGTATTAACAAAATTTCACAATATTCCATTTTATGTAGCTGCTCCTCTCTCAACTATAGACCCAGATTCTAAATCAGGTCTTGAAATTCCGATTGAAGAAAGACCTGGATCTGAAGTGAGAAATTTTCATGGATCTCAAATCACCCCCTCAAATACACAAGTGTATAATCCGGCTTTTGATATAACTCCCTTTGAATTGATAACCGGTATCATCACAGAAAATGGAATTATAAGAACAGACCCCGAAAAGAAAATTAAAAATATGCTGAAAAAAAAAGAGTATTAAAATGAATGAGATTCTAAAAAAAAAATTATATATACAGAAGATATATATGTACTTGTACACATATACAACTGTTCTATGCAATAAAAGGATAATATGAAACAACAACTTTTAACAGTCGGAGTGATTGGAAAATCACTAAAAGAAAACGAAATGCGGGTACCCATTCATCCGGAACATTTAAAGCGTATTCCCGAGAAATTACGAAAACAAATGACTTTTGAAGAAAGCTATGGATTGAGATTTGGAATGGATGACAGCACAATAGCCAAACTTACATCAGGACGAGTTGCTTCTAGGGAAGAAATACTGAATGATTTTGATTGTGTGATTATACCTAAACCTTTAGTAGAAGATTTGGCTCAAGTACGCGAAGGTGCAATTGTTTGGGGGTGGCCACATTGTGTGCAACAGAAAGAAATTACACAAATTTCAATAGATAGAAAATTAACCCTTATTGCCTGGGAAGAGATGTTTACATGGAGTAGAACGGGTGATAAAAACATGCATATTTTTTATAAAAACAATGAATTGGCAGGTTATGCCGGAGTAAATCATGCACTAAGCCTGACCGGAATCAGCGGATTTTATGGGAAACCTCTTAAAACAGTGGTAATCAGCTTTGGTTCGGTTAGCCGTGGGGCAATATATGCATTGCAAGGCCAAGGCTTTAAGGACATCACGGTCTTAACCGGTCGTCCATCAAACGAAGTGAAAGATCAAATACCGGGTATTATATTCAAACAAATGAAAAATGATGGATTCGGGAAAATGCTTGTAGTTGAATCTGATGGCAGTATGGGTCCGCTTATAGAAGTATTGACAGAGATGCAAATAATTGTTA
>DBOL01000038.1 GCA_002299555.1 Candidatus Aminicenantes bacterium UBA647 | reverse complement strand
CCTTTTGAACATAACTCATCTATACAACTTTCAATGGCGAATGTCACCTGGTTAACTCCGAATCCCCTCATAGCTCCTGATGGTATATTATTTGTGTACAAAGTTTTAGATTCAATATCGACCGAAGGGAAATGGTATGCACCTGTTGCATGTCCTCCCGCTCTTTCGAGTACTTTTGTCCCTACCGAAGCATAAGCACCGGTATCTCCGATTATCCTTGCTTTCAGTGCTGTGAATTTTCCATCCTTATCACATCCTACTTCGTAGTCCATGATGAGAGGGTGTCTTTTCGGGTGCATTCGTATAGATTCCTCCCTGGAGAGTTTAAGTTTGACCGTTAGCTTTGTCAGCCATGAGAAAAGTGAAACATGTCCCTGGACCGTCATGTCTTCTTTTCCACCAAAACCTCCACCATTGGCGAGGAGCTTTACAGAGACTTTCTCTTCAGGTATTCCAAGAATACGGGCCACCTGCCTTCTGTCCTCATATATTCCCTGACTCTGAGAATATAGTTCCAGCCCTTTCTTTTCAGAATGTGTTGCAATTGCGGCCTCAGTTTCAAGAAATGCATGTTCTATTCTCTGGGTTTCATACCTTCCCTTAACCACATAGTCTGCTGAGGAGAGTAAATCGTCAATATTTCCCCCTCTTTTTATTGTTGAAGTGTCGAGAAGATTTCCTCCCGGATGAACTTTGATCTTGCTGCTTTCCGCTTCCTCCATATCGGTCAGTGGTTCCAGGACTTCATATTCAATATCAATGAGCCCGGCAGCTTCCCTTGCTGTATCTTCCGAGTCGGCTACAACTCCTGCTATCACATCACCTATATATCTTGTTGTTTCGCCTTCGGAGATCATAAGAGGCCAATCGTTATAGATCAGTCCGCAATATCTTTCTCCGGGGATGTCCGAAGAGGTGATTATCCTGACAACACCTTTCAGCCCCTCAACTTTTTGAGTGTTGATCCGAAGGACCTTTGCTCTTGGATGGTCGGAGAACCTTAAAGCAGAGAATTTCATATTTGCAAAACTAAGGTCATCAACATATGGAGATGTCCCAATTGCTTTTTCGTAAGCTTTATATTTAGGCAAACTGGTGCCGATCCTTCCGCTTTTTTCTGTAACTTCGTGCTCTTCATTGTTAATGATCTTAATTGCTTCAGTTGATGCATCAATAATCTTTTTATAACCTGTGCATCTGCAATAGTTCCCCCTTAACGCTTTTATAACAGAATCCTTTGAAGGCGACTGTTCATTGTCAAGGAGGATCTTGATCCTTGTTATAAAGCCGGTTGTACAAAATCCGCATTGGACGGCTCCCTTCCTTACATATGAATTTGCAATGATCTCCTTGACCCTCTCTGGAAATCCTTCCATTGTAATAATCTCAGCACCCTCGATTTTTTCCATTTTTGTAATACAGGATAGGGTGGGTTTTCCATTCATCTCCACCATGCATGCCCCACAGAAAGCCTGTCCCGAGCATCCGTCACGGACGCTTTTTATGTTCGCTGTGTCTCTTAGATACTTGAGGAGAGTCAGATCTCCGTTACCTGAATATGTTTTTTTTGAACCGTTAAGTTTGAATTTTATCATTATATTACCTTGAAGAATTATACAATATCGTATCAGGCTTTTATATCGAGCCAATTGCAAAAATAAATTCTATTGCAATTAGCTCATCTTTACAAATCTATGCTAATTATCTAAAATCTAAACATTAGAAATTAAAGGAGGAAAAATGAATAAAAAATTAGGTCTTGGATGCGGTACATTCCTGATAATTGCTCTGGTGATTGTAGTGATTCTGGTTATGTGGGGCGTTAAAGTAAATAACAGTATGGTTGCGAAGGAAGAAAATGTGAAAGAAAAATGGAGTCAGGTTGAAAATGTCTATCAAAGGAGATTTGATCTGATACCCAACCTGGTTGCTACAGTGAAAGGGTATGCTGAACATGAGAAAGACACATTTATAGCGGTTACAGAGGCGAGGTCAAAGGTTGGAGGACAAATCAATGTTTCAGATGACATAATTAACAACCCTCAGGCTTTGCAGAAATTCCAGCAGGTTCAGAGCAGTTTGGGAAGTGCTCTTCAGAGACTGATGGTCGTTGTGGAGAAATATCCGGATCTGAAAGCGAATGAAAATTTCCTGAATCTTCAGAACCAGCTGGAAGGTACGGAGAACAGGATCGCTGTTGAGAGAAGAAGGTTCAACGAAGCTGCTCGTGATTTCAACACTTATATAAAAATGATCCCCAATTCGTTCATTGCTTCATTCAGGAATTTTAAGGAGAAGGCATATTTCCTTTCAGATGAAGGAGCTAAGACCGCACCGAAAGTAGAGTTCTAAAAACATGAAAAATCTGAATTTTTCTGATTCGGACCTTAAGAAGATAGGGGCAGCTGTAAAGGAGGCGGAAGGAGAGACCTCCGGCGAGATAAAGGTTGCTCTTATACGGGAAAGTTATGACTATGCAAAATTTGAACTTTTCTTTGCATTGATCGCCGGATTCCTGTCTCTGGGGGTTTTAATGCTTTTTCCTGAAAAAATTGATTTTTTTGTACAGAACATGTTTTGGGAATACTCTCCGGTATATACAGCAATCTTTTTCGGGATCTTTCCTTTTCTGGTAATCACCATCTTTTATCTTCTTGCTAACCTTTCATTTGTTGACAGGCTGATCGTCCCCAAATTAGTAATGAAGAAAAAAGTGAATGAGAGAGCAGTCAGATACTTTATGGAGTCCGGAATTTTCAACACTCGTGACAGAACAGGAATTCTGATCTTTTTGTCATTTCTGGAGAGAAGGGTTGAGCTTATAGCAGATAAAGGGATAAGTTCAAAAATTCCAAAGGAGAGGTGGGAAGGGATAGTTTCCCATATTACCGGGGGGATCAGGTCAGGGAAAACCATAGAAAACCTGGTAGATTCTGTCAGGGAGTGCGGCACCATCTTATCGGAGTCGGACAAGTTCCCGATAAAACCTGATGATGAAAATGAACTGGAAGATAGTGTTTCAGTTCTGGAGAGTTAAAATGAAGAAGATAATTTTATTAATACTTATTATTTTCATTGTTGCCACTCTCCATCCGGCCGGATTCCCGAAAATGAAAGGGAGAGTGAATGATTATGCGAATATCCTTAATTCCGCTGAAGAGAGGAATATAGAATGGATGCTTGAGGATCTTGAGAAAAAGACCTCTTCACAGGTCGTTCTGCTTACTATCGATACACTCGATGGAGACACAATTGAAAATTACTCGATCAGGCTGACGGAACAAAAAGATTGGAAGATAGGGCAGAAGGGGCTTGATAACGGTGTTATTCTGATTATTTCAATGAAAGAGAGGAAGCTCCGGCTTGAGGTAGGGTATGGGTTGGAAGGTGCTCTCACCGATCTAAAGAGCAGTTATATAATCAGAAAATTGGTCGTTCCCGGTTTTAAAAACGGAAAATATTATCAGGGGATACTGAGAGGATTGACCACTGTTTCCGGAATTATCTCCAAGGAGTATGATATATCACCCGAAGATTTGAAAAAGTTCAAAGAGAAAAAAAATGAAAAACAGGGATTCTCATTCATTACTTTTCTGATAATTTTCTTTTTCTTTGTACTTCCCGCTTTCTCAAAGAAAAGGGGTAAAGGGAGCTCTATTTTCTGGGGCGGTGGTGGTTTCGGTGGTGGTTCTTCTGGTGGATTCGGAGGGTTTTCAGGCGGCGGCGGCAGCTTTGGCGGTGGTGGCTCATCGGGAGGCTGGTAAATTTTACTTAAATAAAACATTGATTTCTCGAGTTTTTTTTAGTTTGAATGACTTTTAAAAAAGATCAGGGGATCGAATCCCTTCGTGGAATAGCAATAATTCTGGTAGTAGTGGGGCATGTTATCGGGTCGCATGATTATAACGGAATGAAGGTATCTCCAGAATCATTTTGGCGTTACTCTTGTGATTTACTTAAATTTATAAGGATGCCGTTATTCACTATGATATCCGGGTATGTTTATTCCATGCGACCGGTTTCCAGGGATATGTGTGCTCCATTTCTGAAGGCAAAAATTCGCAGGCTGATCGTCCCATTTGTAACTGTCGGGTCTATCCAGTATGTTTTAAGAGTAATTACTCCAGGTGTAAACACCCCTCTGGAAATAGAGAGTATCTGGAGGATATATTTTTTTGGTCTTGACCAATTCTGGTTCGTACAATCTTTGTTACTTGTCTT
Source organism: Candidatus Aminicenantes bacterium UBA647 (assembly GCA_002299555.1). GTDB lineage: Bacteria > Acidobacteriota > Aminicenantia > UBA2199 > UBA2199 > UBA647. Next base: position 47,641 of record DBOL01000038.1, on the reverse strand, counting down.
TTTGTTTATAGCTCTTGTCGAATCGTATAACCTCCTCGATGGTATAGCATTATGGGGGTTAATTTTAACTCTTTCGGTCGGGGCTTTCTATTTTTCCGGGATGGTGACAACATTTATAGGACTCTCAGGTTTCCTTTTCCTTCTAGTTTTTTTCCTGTTCGGACTTGGTATTGGCCGATTTGCTCATTTTCTCAACTCAAAGCCTGTATTGACTTTCTCGCTGATATTCTTTGCAATCGGGATAATAATGATCCAACTGGATATTACAGGCGTGCTTGAATTTTCAAATATCCAAATTAGATATTTAGAACTATTGACTGCAATTGCAGGGGGGAATCTTTTGTTCAAATTCCGCGGGCAAGTGAGGTTGTTGGCATTTATTGGTTCATTTGCTTATCAGATCTTTATTTTTCATATAATGTTTTCTGCCGGAATCAGGATCTTTTTAATGAAGATCAATGTTAATTCAGAAATATTAATTTTCTTTGCATCTTTGTCGGGAGGAATTTTGTTCTCAATTGTATTTACTGTATTATTAAGAAAGTTCTTTGTTACCCGGAGGTTGTTGCTTGGAGAAAGATAAAATTATAAGAAAACTCGAGTTGAGTCATACTACCTGTTTACTTTTTTCATTAATGTTTTTTATTATTGCTTTTCTATTCCGGTTTGCTACAGGATTGGAAAAGGGTATTCTCGTTTTTCATAATTCAATTTATCATAATAAGTTATTATTCGAGTTTTTTACTTTTATAACTCATGCAGGAATTCCGATAATATTGGTGATGTATTCATTTCTCCTTTTTAAACACCTGAAAGAGAAAAAAAATGATACTGATAACCTGGAAATATTTCTTGCTATCTTTTTTACACTGTTTATTGCCGGAGTTGCAGGTGATACTTTGAAGATGATTATCGGCAGGGAGAGGCCGGTTGTGGAGCTTGCAGGTATTATCGAAAGGGTCAAACCTTTCAGATCATTTTCATTTCCTTCAGGGCATGCAACCAAGGTCATGGCGCTATCTATTCCATTTCTTTTATTTTCATTAAAAAATGTGAAATTTTTGAATATTTATAAATCTTTGGTTCTTCTGGTCGCAATAGCTGTGGGATATTCAAGGATCGCTCTTCAGGCTCATTATCCCAGCGATGTTATAGGAGGGATAGCATTCGCATTCCTTTTCTTTCCCATCTCTGCTGTATTGGCCGGAAAGTATTTCAGGAAATATGAGATCAGGAAAGTGAAAAATCTGATAATATTCCTGATTTGCCTTGCTTTCACTCTGGCATTTGTTCAAATGTCACGTTGAGTAGACCGTCCCCGGCATCAATAATTTTTATAAACTATTCTATATTAAGATCTGACTATTTTTTTGTAGTTCTCAGGGTCTGTGTCCCCTTCCGTATTGATAAGGATGATCTGTGAATCTTTACCGATTCCTATCTTTGCTTTTGCATCTTTGAGGGTTTCATCGGTCATCAGGGCGATCAGTCCTGCAAGTCCGGAGGCGCCAGATTCTCCCGATATTATGCCCTCTTTAGCGAATAGTTTCATAGCCTCTTCCGCATACTTGTCAGGTATTGAAATAAAAAGATCCGCTGAATCCCTCAGGATAGGCCAGGCAATGATCGAGGGTACTCCACAATTAAGTCCGGCCATGATCGTCACCATTTTCCCCTTTGTTGCAACAGCCTTACCTTCTCCTGCGGATTCGAGGTAGCATGATGCTTCCATGGGTTCAACTATAACAATTTTAGGCCTGTCTTCTCCAAATTTTTCTGTTAGCCAGGAAGCTCCGGATGCAGCAAATGCTCCGGCTCCGGCCTGAAGAAAAATGAGATCATTCTTCCCGATCTTATATTCTGTGATTTTCTCTTCCATTTCCCTGAACAGGGTTGAATATCCATTCAAAACCCATGACGGGATATCCGTATATCCGGGATATGCAGTGTCGGCGATCTCAAACCATCCGTTCCTTTTTGCTTCTTCCGATGCAACTTTCACGCAATCATCATATGTGCCATCAACAATTATAACTTTCCCTGACTCACTCTCAATATTTGTGATACGGGAGGTGACAGTTTCAGAGGGCATGAAAATAACAGAATTATGACCGAGCATCTTTGAGGTCCAAGCAACAGCTCTTCCATGATTCCCGTCTGATGCAGCACAGAAAGTGAATTTCCCCAATTTGTCTAACTTCTTTTTATCCCGGAAACTATTAAAATCAAATCCGTCCCCGTATTTTTTCCCCCAGATCTTTTTAAGGACTCTGAAGATTGCATAACTGGCACCAAGAGCTTTGAATGCCTTGATCCCGAATCGACCTGATTCATCTTTCACAATAATGTTTTTTACGCCGAGATCACTTGAAATATTTTTTAATTTGATAAGAGGGGTTGGTTTGTATCCGGATAATGATCTGTGGAAATTTATCATATCGTTATTCTTAAGAAAATGAAATTCCCTGCCATCCCATGACGGGGAAGATTTTCTTTCAGTATTAAATAAATATTTGGACAATTTATTCACCTTTATTTTTTTTGTTTTTTAGAGCGATGTATAAAAAACTTCCTGCCGGATTGGCGACCAGAGATGTTATCATCCCCAGTGTTCCCGCTTCAGGAGGAGAATGTCCTGAAAAATACAGTAGCAGGCAGACGGATAATCCTAAGATCGAAGAGAAAATTGCTCCGAAACGGTTAACTTTTTTTGAGAACAATCCCCAAACGAAGGGGCCGAGGAAAACAGATCCGATCGCTCCCCAGGAGATACTGAGCACTGATACTATCGTATCAATGTTCAGCGCTGCAAGGATTACAGATAGCATTACAAAAAAGCCGTTCATGAATCTCATTAACAGTGTCAAATTCTTGTCTGAAATATTCCGGTTAATGAACCCGGCATAAAAATCTTTTGAGAAAGAAGAACTTGATATTAGAACAAGGGCAGCCAGTGTTGACATTGAAGCTGATAAGATAAGCAGAAGGATTATCACTGACAGGGATTGAGGAATTACTCTGGCAAGAAGTTCAGGCATCAGGATGTCGAACACGGGTTCCCCATCTTTGAAAGCCAGAGGGTTGGTTTCGGGATTAAGAAATATTCTTGTTGTTGACCCGACGAAATAGGCGACTCCTCCTATTAGAATAGCAAATATTGTTGATGCGAACATACCTGTCTTTACTGCTGAATGGTCTTTTATTGCATAAAATTTTTGTACCAGTTGAGGCATTGCAAATGGGGCTATACTCGTGAGAAATATAAGACAGAAAAGAGGCCATATACCCGGGGGGCCGACCGGTGAGACAAGTTTAGGATCAATATTTCTAAGTGTTTCTATAATATTTCCCAAACCGTTTCCTGTTTTAATTGTGCTGAACAAAAGTATAAGAACTCCAATGGTCATTATAATTCCGAAAACCATATCGATCATTGCCATGGATTTATATCCGCCAAGGACTATGTATGTAGCTGTGAATAATCCTATAAATATCAGAGCCTGCCAGTATTCAATCCCGAAGTTTGCTTCAAATAAATAGGACAACCCCATAAAGACTGCTGCTGAATAAGGGATCAAAAAAATGAAGATAGAGAAAGATGAAAATAGTTTAAGGAATTTGCTGTCATACCTTTTTTCCAAAAATTCGTTCATTGTGGATATTTGGTATTCCACAGAAACTTTTTTTATCTTCCACCCCATGATCCACCAGACTCCCAGTACTCCTACAAAAGAATTGAAGAGTGCGATCCACAAACTGGAAAACCCGAAACCCCAACCTATTTTGCCTGCAAAACCTATAAAGAGAACAGCAGAAAAGTATGCGGTTCCATAGGAAAATGCAGACATCCATGGGCCTACTTTTCCTCCACCCAGAAAGAAATCGGAGAATGATCGGGTCTTCCTGAGGCCAATAATTCCAATTGTTATGATCATTATTGCGTACAAGCTTAATACTAATATCTTTACTGCCATTACTTCCTCCGGGTTTCTGTTTTATACATAAATTCAAATCTGAGCCAATTGTAATTTTCAGCTCCGCTGAAATAGAAATTCCCCGGCTTGAAATGTTCCCACACTAAATGGCCGGAAAGGTTTTTTGAGACAACAAAATTTAAGCGGTTGATAACAAGGATTCCCCTGGATTTTCCGGTTCCTCCCGGGAAATCAGGAGTGAGATCTTTTTCAGGTGCACCTAAGATATTGAACGTTGTGTTGAGATATCCTTTCCTGAATAACCTTGTTTTAAACGATATGTAGATCAATGAGATATTGCTCCAATTCGCTATCCCTCCTTCGTTGATCAGAGTGTAAATGTAGGATTCGCTCCATTTAGGCCATTTAGAGAATGGGGGATGCCAACCTCTCAGGACACCATCTCCAGGGTTGTTTCCACTGAGATATATTCCGCCGATTATCACTTTTTTTAATGCCCGTTTATTTAAATTCCCGTCCAGGTGGAAATGTCCTCCAAAAGTTCTTATTCCTTCATTGTGTATAGATCCATTCTGAATTGCTCCTTCAGTTGTAAGATTCAAATTTTCTTTCAGTCTGAAGGATAACTTCGTTCCGAGTGTGCTAACTGATAAACTCCATGAGTTGTTATCGTGAATATCGGTTTTCTTGTTTATGTAGTAGAGGTCAAAATTATTGCTGTTTATGCTCCCCTGGTAGTAAAGACCATATCCTCTTATATCGTTTTCATTCATTCTCTGCTTTTTGTCATTTAGTATTGGGAATAATTCGTCTGTTCTCTGAGCAAAAAGACGGAACATTGAAAATTTCCCGATATTCTTAAGATCGATATCAGCCCTTATTGCATCAAAGTATGCGGACCGGGAGCCGTCATAAGTGGAGCCATCGAGAACGACAAATCCCTCTCCCAGGAAAACATTTTGTCTTCCCAGGGTAAGTGTTAAAGGGAGGTTTAAAAAATTTTTTATTTTCAGATAAAGATTATCTATAAATATTTCATGGATGTTGAAATCTTTATCCGGGTTGAAGTAAATTCGAAATTCGTTTGTTGATTTAAAATATATCTCCGCCTTTTTTGAAAACTCCCATTTTAATCCTAATGAAGTTCTGTTTCTTGTAAAGGTGGTGCTGTCCTCAATGGAACTGTCGAGGGTTATCGGATTATCCCAGGATACAAATCTGAAACGCTCAGCAAAATCTATCGTCAGATTATTTCTCTCTTCTGCAGGAAGAGGTGATGACAAAAGAGTAACAAAAAGGATCAATAAAAATGCATATTTAAAATGTTTCAATTGCATTAACGATTATAACTGATTACCTTAATATCATCAATTTTAGTAACTTTGTTAACATATTGGGGACGGTTCCTTTTTTGTTAACAAGAATAGTTTTGTTAACAAAAAAGGAACCGTCCCCAAAGTGTTACATTTTTGACTTTAAAAGGAGGGTGTGATAATTTTTTTGAGATAATGGGGAAGAGAGTAATAATAATTGTATTGGACAGTGTCGGAGTTGGTTATATGGATGATGCTGCAGAATTTGGTGATGTCGGTGCAAATACTCTTGCTAATACTGCAGAAAATGTTGGAGGACTTTACCTGCCGAATTTAAAAAAACTTGGACTGGGCAATATTATTGATATCAAAGGTGTTGACCCTGTCAGTGACCCTGCCGGGAAATACGGAAAGATCAGGGAAGCATCAAAAGGTAAGGATACCATGACAGGCCATTGGGAGATGATGGGCCTTATCAGTGAGGAACCCTTCCCTCTCTATCCGGATGGTTTCCCGGAAGAAATTATTGATGAGTTCAAAGAAAGGACAGGCGTTAGTGGGATACTTGGAAATATTGCAGCCTCGGGTACAGAGATCATAGAGCAACTCGGGGCTGAACACATGAGGACAGGTTTTCCGATAATTTATACCTCCGGCGATTCTGTTTTTCAGATAGCGGCACATGATGATACGATCCCTCTGGACAAACTCTACGAGTATTGTATTCAGGCAAGAAAAATGTGTGATAAGTATAAAATCGGCAGAGTAATAGCCCGACCGTTTGTCGGCAGTGAAGGATCTTTCAAGCGTTCTACTAACAGGAGAGACTATCCGATGCTTCCCCCGGTAGATACAATTCTTGATGTTATTGAGAAAACCGGGATAGTTGTGTCGGGGATAGGCAAGATAGAAGATATATATGCAAGGAGAGGGGTTGGCAGAGCGATCCATACAATAAGCAACAAGGAAGGAATGGATGTTCTTACGAAAGAAATGTCAATAACTAAAAAAGGGCTGATCTTTGTAAATCTGGTTGATTTTGACATGCTCTACGGACACAGGCGTAATCCTGATGGATATGCTTTATCTCTTGAAGAATTCGACAAAATGCTGGGAGATTTTTTGTGTTTATTGGAGCAGGACGATATCCTTTTGATAACAGCAGATCATGGTTGTGATCCAACCTTTAAAGGCACTGATCACACAAGAGAATTTGTCCCGTTACTTGTTTATGGTAAAAAGATCTCTCCCGAAGATCTTGGTATAAGGGATACTTTTTCGGATATAGGTGTTTCTGTGCTATTTCACCTCGGGATCAATAATCCGGGTTTCCCTGGGAAGAGTTTTATATAAAAGTATATTGTAGAGGAGATATTATGGATGTTTATGCAAATATGGAAGAAGCGGCTGAATTCATAAAGAGCAGGCTCAAAATAACTCCGCTAACAGGAATAATTCTTGGATCAGGACTTGGTGATTTCGCTGATTGTGTTGATGATAGCGTTACAATCCCATATGAAGAGATCCCTCATTTTAAAAAGGTCAGGGTAAAGGGGCATGCGGGGAATCTGGTTGCCGGTATAGTTTCCGGAAAGCCTGTTGCAGTACTTCAGGGGAGATACCATTTTTATGAAGGCCATGATATCAGAGATATTGTTTTCCCGGTGAGAGTATTGTGTTTGTTGGGGATAAACAATTTGCTGATAACTAATGCTGCCGGGGGGATCAATGCAGCTTTTGCTCCCGGAGACCTGATGGTAATAAATGATCATATAAATCTGATGGGTGAAAACCCTCTTTCAGGAGATAATGACGAGAGGATGGGGCCTCGTTTCCCAGATATGAGTACAATTTATGATAGTGTTATGTCCGAAAAGATTATCTCAACTGCAAGATCAATGAGTATTTCCATTAAATCAGGAGTGTATGCAGGATTGAGAGGTCCTTCGTATGAAACTCCTGCTGAGATAAGAATGCTGAAGACCATCGGTGCTGATAGTGTTGGCATGTCAACTGTTCCTGAAAGTATTGCAGCTAAACATATGGGGATGGATGTTGCCGGGATTTCATGTATTACCAACTTTGCTGCAGGGATTACAGATCAGCCGCTTGATCATAAAGAGGTTACAGAAACTGCAGACAGTGTCAAAGAAGATTTTATCTCTCTTCTTACAAGGGTTGTAGGTATATTCTGAATAAAAATTTTTCCTGATATATATATATTTATCTCTTCCTGTTAAAATATTAAAAAGGAGTTTTCATGGATAAAGAAGAGATCAAGAGGATTGTTGCCAGTGTTAATACTTTTTATTATGAAGTGAAAGATAGAGAACTTGATCATTTTGAATACCTGGGAATTTCAAAAACTGCGACCCAAAAAGAGATTGAAGATAAATTCCAGAACTTCCTTCATGAATTTCCACCCGGGAGTGATTCCCAGATCTCTGACCCGGATATAAAGGAGAGGTTCGCGTATATTCTGAATAGAGGCAGGCAGGCGTATAATATCATTGCAGATTATAATAAAAGGGCCGAATATGAGAAAAATGGTTTCAGAGAGAAATCAGAGATTCCCGAGGAAGAGGATCCGATCGAAAAGGCAAGAAATCTGTATAGGAAAGGCAAGACTCTTTATCAGAGGCAAAAGTTTCTCCCGGCTATTTCTCTTCTGGAACAATCCATTGCCATAGATCCTAAAGCGGATGCTTATCTACTTGCAGGTATGATCCAGACTGGTTTTCCTGAGTTGAGGAGGAAGTCGGAGCAGAATCTTCTAAAAGCTGTTGCACTCGAATCCTGGAATGCGGAACCTTATGCGGCTCTGGGACTTTTATTCTACCATGAAAGACTTTTGAAAAGATCTGAGGGTTATTTTCGCAAGGCGCTTGAGCTGGATCCTTCACATGCTCTTGCCAAAAGAAGGCTTTTGGAGATCGCCGGGCCGGACAAAAAAGATATAATCGGAGAAGTTCAGGATAGGATAAAAAAAGCACTTCCGTCTATCTTTGGAAAAAAGAAAAAGTAACCTCATCTCTTCCCCGATCCAGCCATTTATGATATAATTCTTTCTACCAAATTAACTTAATCAATTATTAGGGAAATCTTAAAGATATCTGGATAATAGTATGATTATACATAGGGAAGAAAATGGAAGATGCAGTAATTAGAAAAATTAGAAATATTGGTATTGTGGCTCACATTGATGCCGGCAAAACCACTACAAGCGAAAGGATTCTTTTTTTTACAGGACTTACTCATAAGATAGGGGAAGTTCATGACGGGCAGGCTGTAATGGACTTCATGAAACAGGAGCAGGAGAGAGGGATAACTATAACTTCTGCGGCAATTACAGCAAGCTGGAAAGATCATAAGATCAATGTGATCGATACACCGGGACATATAGACTTTACTCTGGAAGTCGAAAGATCTCTTAGGATTCTGGATGGTATTGTTATGGTATTTTGTGCTGTTGGTGGTGTTGAGCCCCAGAGTGAAACTGTTTGGCATCAGGCAGACAGATATAAAGTCCCAAGGATTGCATTCATAAATAAAATGGATCGCCAGGGGTCTGATCTGCTTCAGACAATTGATATGATGAATGATATGCTGGGTGCAAATGCCATCCCCTTTCAGATCCCGATAGGTAAAGAAGAAGACTTTCAGGGAGTTGTTGACCTGATATCAATGAAGGCTATTACTTACAATGGATTGGAGCAGGTGATCGGTGAAGTTCCTGAAGATCTTAAAGTGCAGGCTGAAAAATCGAGGGATGCTATTATTGAGAAATTAGCGGATTTTAATGATGCTCTGATGGAAAAATATCTGGAAGGAGAGGCGATTTCTCCTGAAGATATTATATCCGCTACCAGAGAAGCTGTTTTAAAACTTCTTATCACTCCTGTTTTCTGTGGTGCAGCATTTAAAAATAAAGGGGTAAGGCTTCTCCTGGACGCAGTTGTTGATTATCTGCCTTCTCCAATAGACAGGGGCATTGTCCTAGGTTACGATAAGGATGATACTGAAAAAACACTTTCGAGGAAACCCTCCTGGAAAAGGCCGTTCTCAGCACTTGCTTTTAAAATCATAAATGATAACTTTGTAGGACAACAAACTTTTGTCAGAGTTTATTCCGGTGAGCTAAAAGCTGGAAGTTATATTTACAATTCTACTAAAGATAGAAAAGAGAGGATCAGTAGGATCATGAGGATCCATGCTAGCAGCAGAGAAGATATGAGTGAGATCAGAGCCGGAGATATCGGTGCGTTGATAGGAACGAAATATACTACAACCGGAGATACTATTTGTGATGAAGAGTGTCCTATACTTCTTGAGAATATTCATTATCCAGAGACGGTAGTTGATCTTAAGATAAATCCTCAGAATGTCAAGGATAGAGATAAGCTGGGACTGGCTCTGAATAAGATGTCACTTGAAGATCCATCATTCAAGGTTAACTATGATAGTGAGACTGAAGAGACGGTTATATCGGGAATGGGAGAATTGCATCTTGAAGTAATAGTGGACAGACTTAAGAATGAGCATAAGGTTGATGTTGAAGTAGGAGAGCCGGCGGTTGCTTTCAGAGAAACCATATCAGCAGAGGTTCGTCATGAATATAAATATAAAAAGCAGTCAGGTGGCCATGGTCAGTATGCCCACATTGATTTCAGGATTGAGTCCAATTCTGGAAAAGGCCTTGAGTTTGTTGATACGATAAAGGGGGGTAAGATCCCCAAGGAATATATTCCTGCTGTAAGAAAAGGATTTGAAAGCACAATGAAAAAGGGGCTTCTGGCGGGGCACCCGATGGTTGATATTAAGTTCACTCTTATCGATGGAAGTTTTCATGCGGTGGACTCGAGTGAAATGGCATTCAGAAGTTGTACTGAACAAGCATTGAGAAGTATTATTTCTAAAGCTTCTCCAAAACTTCTCGAACCGATAATGAAGATCGAGATAAACACTCCTGATGATTATATGGGTGACGTCATTGGTGATGTGAACAGAAGGCGCGGACACATAGATAATATGAGAAGACACAGAAAGGGATCTCAGAAACTGAATGGTATAGTACCTCTCAGGGAGATGTTCGGTTATGCATCAGCCTTAAGGACGATCTCAAGTGGAAGGGCTAACTATTCGATAGAATTCCTGAAATATGGTCAGCTTCCGGCATCAATTGCAGAAGATATAATAAAAGAATATAAAGAGCAGGATAAATAGAACTATTTCTTTCTATAGCTTTTCTCCAGGAAATAGAGGAGTGTTTTTCTCGGCAGGATCCGTTTTAATATAAGCCCCAGTTTATAAACTAATCCGGGGACGCTGAGAAGTTTTTTCTTTTTAAATGCAGTGATCGCTTTTTCAGCAACTTTTTCAGCACTCCAATTGAAAAAATCATCTGATCCTCTGAGTTTGTCCAGTCCCGAATTTGAAAGCATCTCTGTGGCTATTCCGCCCGGTGCAAATGATGATATTGTAATATTTTTTTCGCTATTCTCTTTGCTAAGTATTTCTGTAAAGACTTGTGCACCATGTTTGCTGGCAGTGTAGGCTCCCTGATATACAAGTGGGAAAAAAGCTCCCATACTTGTAATATTGAGGATCGCACCTTCACCTTTTTCTTTGAAATAATCAAGGAACATAAGGCTTAGCCTCATCAATGATTTCAGATTTACTTCTATTATTTTTTCATACTTTTCATAATCTTTGATGTCGGCCGGATTAAAATCTGTCATACCTGCATTGTTAATTATTCCAAAAATTTCTTTTTCACTTGTACTCACCCTGAAAAGGTTTTCAACACTGTCGGGATTGGAAAGATCAGACTCGACAACAATGACCTCTCTGCTAAATTCATTCTCGATCCTGGACTTAAGTGAATCAAGTCTCTCTTTTCTTCGGGCAGTGATAATAAGGTTGGCTCCTTCTTTTGAAGCAAGTTTGATTGCAAGAGCTTTACCGAGACCAGAGGATGCCCCGGTCACTACGATCCATTTATTTTTAAAATCAAGTTTTCTCATTGTTAAATTATACCAACCCTTGAGTTAATGACAATCCTTGTATTTTCTATTTCACTAATCCCTATTCTCACTTAAGTATCACTGATGGAGCTTCCCATGTAACCTTGTCTCCAAGTAAACCATTTTTGTAACTTACAATTTCAAGTTTCCTGGGAACAAATTTGATGAGAATGAAATTCTCTCTTTTTCCAGGATAAAACTCCACCCACTCTTTTTTGAAATATTTTTGTTTCTTTCCCTGATCATTGATAATAAATCCTTCCCCTTTCAAATTTAGATATCCGTCACCACCTTTTGATTCGTAATAAATGGAAATTTTATTGTTTTTTCTTATCTCAGCAACTTTTCTGCTTTTTGAATTAGTGCCCATCCAAATTACCCATTCTCTATCAGGTGGAAAAGGGTCCATCATCCTGGCATTAGGATAGCCATCTGATCCTTTGGAGATCAGGACGCAATATTTAGAGGATTTAATAATATCCATGGAAGCATTTAAAATTAATTTATCCTTTACGCAGGTCTGGTGTGCGGATTCAGGATTAAGTCCGCTTAAAAAGAAAAGAGCGAGTACCATTCCGATTGAAAATGTTTTTCTCATGATTTCTCCTGGGTACATAATATATAAACAGGGGGAATTTTTCAAAAGGGGACAGGCACTTTTTTGGAATATGATTGCAGATAGATTAAATAGAGTTTTCAAATTCCAAAGCACCGTCCCTCTTTAAGTAAATTGAAATTTTTTTTTTAATTTATATAATGAATCTAAATCAAATGTATAACTTTTCTCAGGGGGGATTCAGTGGAGTAAATGATGTTAAAAGAATTTTTTAAACTTTACAGATTCAGGAAAAGGCACAATGATGATATTGCCAAGATGTATCTACAATTTTACCGGTTGTTTATTGATAGAATATCAGAATTAAAAAAGATAGTATTGAAAGAGCTGAAGGTCCTTGATATTGGTTCCGGAAAAAACTACCCGCTCTCTTACCTGATGAGTATGGAAGGGTGTGATATAACAGCTCTTGATCCACAATATGTCGATCAGGGTTTTAAAAAATATCCCGGGATTTTATGGTATAACGGATTAAGGGTAGCACTCAAAACCTTCTTTAGGGATATAGTTTTTCTCAGTTCGGAGAGGAAGATACTGGATCCTGAGAAAAAAGGTCCGGGTAGAATTAAGTTCATCAGAGCAAATGCTGAAAATACTCCCTATCCGGATGATAGTTTTGATGTTATTTTTTCTTATTGTGCGTTTGAACATATTACCGATATAGCGGGTGTGCTTGATGAATGTTCAAGGATAATAAAAACTGACGGAATAATTTATATAACCATACATTCATTCCCAAGTTTGTCTGGTGGACATCACCCTTCCTGGTTCTTTCCGGACATTTCTTCTCCGACAGATATTCCACCCTGGTTCCATCTAAGGGGTGGGAGTGAAAAGTACAGAAAGATAATGGATTATGGACTTAATGGTTTAAGGCCTGAGCAATACCGGGAGGAATTCAGAAAAAGGACATATTTTAAGAAAGAATTCATGGATAGGAAAGAGGGAGTATTGTTTCTGTCAGAAAAGATTCGGCAGGAACTTTGTGATTATTCGGAAGAAGAATTGTTAACTGCATTTGTAACTTTTGTTGCAGGTAAAAAACAACAAAAGTTATAACGTTAGAAATTTATCAAAATTGACTTTTACAGCATGCTTGAATAAAATCATATAGCAAGATTTTAAAATATATTGTTCTAAATAATGTTGTTCAAAACAACAAAGGAGAAATGAAATGGAAAAGAGAGATGTTATAATAATCGGCTCAGGCCCGGCAGGGTTGACAGCAGCCATATATGCAGCAAGGGCAAACCTTAAACCACTTGTGATTGAGGGGTATGGTGCCGGAGGACAACTTATGATCACAACTGAAGTGGAGAATTTTCCGGGTTTTAAAGAGGGGATAACCGGGCCGGATCTGATCACAGAATTGAGAGCTCAGGCTGAAAAATTCGGGACTGAGTTCCTGACCGCAGATGTTACAAAAGTAGAACTTTCCGGAGACAGAAAAATAGTATGGGAAGATGAAAACAGGTATGAAGCAAAGGCAGTAATAGTTGCAACCGGTGCGACAGCAAATCTTCTGGGGCTTGAGAGTGAAACCAGGTTAATGGGAAGAGGGGTCAGTGCCTGTGCAACTTGTGATGGTTTCTTCTTCAAAGATAAAGTTGTTTGTGTAATAGGCGGGGGGGACAGTGCGATGGAGGAAGGCACTTTCCTTACAAAATTTGCAGAAAAAGTTTATATAATCCACAGGCGGGATGAGTTCCGTGCATCAAAAATAATGGTAGAAAAAGCAGAGAATAATCCGAAGGTCGAGTTCATACTTAATGCAGTTCCGGTTGAAATGCTCGGGGATGAGAGGGTGTCGGGAATAAGACTAAAAGATACTAAAACCGGAGAGAAAAGAGATGTTGACCTCGATGGAATATTTGTAGCTATCGGGCATACTCCAAGCACAAAATTATTTAAGGATCAGTTGGATACAGATAAAAAGGGATACATAATCACATCTTCAGATAAGAATAAGGCCACCCATACTAATATTCCAGGTGTTTTTGCATGTGGAGATGTTCAGGATTCCTCATACAGGCAGGCGATCACTGCCGCCGGGAGTGGATGCCAGGCTGCTCTTGATAGTGAAAGATATATTGAGGAGAATGAGTAGCGGATCTTTTTTTCAATCCATGGACAGTGTTGATAATTGAATCTGAAAAATATAACTCTTTTTGTAATTTTTACTATCTTTGCAATTGGTGTTCTTCAACCTAAATACCATCCGGAGATCAGTTGGAATGAGATATCCAATGGTAGATTTACAATAATTTATCCTGAAGGTTTCAAAGAGCAGGCAGACTATTCTTTACTTGTAGCTGAAGAGCTTTACCCAATTATTAAAAATTTCTGGAAGTGTGAGATCAGTGGAAAAGTAAGGATACTTCTCCATGATTCATCGGATTGTTTTGATGAGGATTCTACATTTTTCCCTTATAACAGGATCAGAATATCAATGTATCCGCCGGAGCCTCACTCGTTGTTCGGTAATTACAGTGATCACATCAGGGATGTGATCAGACATGGTTTGAACAGAATATTTGTATACAATCAGGGTTCAAAAACATTGCGATTTTTCAGAAGATATTTTGGAATAAACTCCATTTTCTTCCCGACCATCTTTATTCCGGGTTGGGCTTTAGCCGGGATCTCGGCCTATGAGGAGATCAACTCAAATACAGATACAAGATTTCATTCTCCGGAATTTGATCTGATATTGAAAAAAGTATCTGAAGAAGGGAAGTTTCCACATTTGGGATCTTTGAAAAGTAAATTGTCAAATTGGCCCGGACCATTCTCTCCTAACATATTCGGAACCGGGCTTGTAAAGTTTTTATCCTCAAGTGTACCAAGTAATAAAATAAATGAATTTGTAAAAAATTATTCCTCTTACCCGCTTCCTTTAAGGTTCAAAGGTTTATTTAACCCCAGGTTTATGTCTATGTCAGAGAGATTCGTCATGGTATTCGGGAAGGATATTAAAAATGTCTGGAGAGATCTTGAACTTGAGAAAGGGGATAGCCGTGTCACCCTTCCCATGACATTGACAGATACAGGTTTCATTAAAAAATTCCCATTGTATCTCTCAGGTAACAGAGTCATTTTTTTTAGTGAGAACTTTAAAAGCTACCCCGGCGTTTATCTTCTTAAGTTACAAGAGAAAAAGGAATCTCTCCTTTTCAGAAAAAAATCCGTGAAAGGGATAAGCTATTTTAAAGATGAAAATTTGCTCTATTTTTCAACTGTGGATACTTTTCGGAAATACTATAAATTTGCTGATATTTATAGTTTTGACCTGGATAAAAAAAAATTATCAAGAATGACAAGAGGGGAAAGACTCACTTATCCAATAAGATGGAGGGACAGGATCTATTGCATAAAAAGGGATGCTTTCGGATCTTATCTATCATACTTTGAGATTGGAAATTCAAAAATTAATATTATTTCTAAACGGTTCAGATTTTTGGCGGGCCTCTCGATCTCTCCTGATACCGGATATATCATAGCATCTGTGAAGACTGGAAATGGGAATTGGAAGATCGGTGTTTTTAATCCTGGCGGGACCTTGATGGGGCTTGTTGAGAATGGTGCTGAGAGGGCATTTTCCCCTGTTTGGAAAAACAATGATGAGTTGATGTTCGTGACATCATTTGAAAAAAGATTCGGGCTGGCATCTTTTAATATAGAACTCGGAGAGATGAAGATCTACAATTCCGACAAATTTCCGTCATTCAAATATTTTGATATCATTTGTGGAGATATGATAATTGCTCCGGTTCTTACAGGTAAGGGTTACGATCTGATGAAGATCGATCTGGCACTAATGGAACCAGATGTCAAAACTTATTCATTCTCCAGAATGAAGTATGAAATGAAGGATGAAATAATGTCAGATATAGTTGTGAGTAAATATAAAGCATTCAGAGATTTTGCCCCGAAATATTTCACGCTTGCTTTCCGTGAGGGGGGTAATGAACTTCAGTCCGGGGTCTTGGCTTCCGGATTTGATTTGCTGCACCGTCACTATTTTAAAATAAAATATCTTGCAGGACTTTCAAGCGGGAGATCTAATTATTATCTGAACTATATTTTTAACGGTATGGCGGGAGAACTGGATTTGAAGTTTAAAAAGTTTTCAGATCTGAACAGAAGTGATGAGAAAGGGGACTTTTTTCATGTATCGAAAAAATTTGTTGCTTCCTATAGCCTGCCTCTTCTTAGGACACTTGATGGGGAGATCTCTTTGTATACTGATATCCATTTTGAGAAGAGGGAAGATGAGTTCCGGGATCCTTTTGAAAATGATATTACAACCCATAATGGGGTCAGGGCGGGTGTTATTATTGAGTCGACTGAGATTTATTATAATTCAATTTCAGAAAATGATGGTTTTAATTTTAATGCCGTATATTCAAAGGAGATGGAGCGATTCGGAAGTCCACTAAATTCAAGTACTTTTACCCTCGAATATTCCCAATTCATATCTTTTTCCCACCTTAATACACTGGCGATGAGGCTGGCTTTTGCAGAATCATGGGGAGAGGGGAGAAGGACGTTTCATATGGGTGGGATCACGACAGGAGATGAGCCGAGTTATTCAGGTGAAAAACTGTTCGGCCTTCTAAGAGGATATCCATCCGGCTATTTCAGTGGGACAACAGGTTTCTCCCTAAACCTGGAATATAGATTCCTTTTAAAAAAAATTGAAAGATCTTTCCTGATATTTAAAAGCATCGAAAGTCTTTATGGCTCATTGTTCCTTGATTCGGGCCAGTTGTGGAGAGAGAGGCTGGGCTTTGATCCTGTAGTTTCGGTTGGTGGTGAGCTAAATCTGGTGCTCTATCTTGGCACCATCAGATATGTTGTGGTTTGTGGCTTAGGATACGGGATCAATCCGGAACAATCCCCTGTTTTCTATTTCAGACTCGGAAGTTCATTCTGAGGTCAGGCATGATCTGCCAGCAGGTACTCTCTCTTTTTAAAAATATATATCGATGCGGCAAAGAACACAGCAGAGAAGATCAGAAGGGTTATTAGTGCTTCGGCATAACCGGGTTGGACAACACTTATATCAAGAATCCCTCTCTCTTTAGGTATTTTTATAGGTGATAATGAATTGAGATAGAAGAAGATTGTCAATTTCTGAGCGGTCCCTGGCAATATTTGTGCGATTGTTTCCCAACCGAATATGTAAACCAATCCGATGATGGTTGATTTTTTTAGTGAAACTCCAAAAAGGAGAAAAAGGGAACTATAAGCGATTATTGCTATCAGTCCGGCAAATTGAAGTTTTAAAAGTGTTATGAGACCTTCTAAAGTCTGTATCCCTTTCAGGTGAGTTGAGATATACAAAATTATTGATCCTATAGCAAAACTAAGAAAAGAGACAGAAAGATAAGCAGAAAATTTCCCGCCTAAAACAGAAAATTTTGAAACCGGGGATGTATTGAGGTAGATAAGAGTTTTATTGTCAATTTCATCACTTATTACAGCCGCGCCAAAAAGTAGTGAGATCAACTGGATGTAAAACTGGAAAAAGAAAGGCATCCCGCCATTTTTAAAGAAATCACTTCCTGCCAGGAGGTTATCGTGATAGATCAGCTTCAGGCTGTTAATGATCAGAAAGATCAATACCGGAGTAAGGGAGAACAGAATAAAGAATTTTGTTTTTTTTGATCTCAAGAGAGTTTTAACAAAAAAACCGTAGATAATTTTTATTTTATTAAAATTGATCATATTCACCTTCCAATTAGATAGTCAAAAACAGATTGAAGATTATCATCAGGAGAAGTTATTTCACTGACGGCGATCGAGGAATTGCTTATTGTAGAGGTAAGTTTATCAAAAAATCTATCCCTTTTATCTGTTTCAAATATCACTTTTTTTTCATTATCAAGAAATTGAATGTTCAGGAGGAGATCATCGCTAATCATTTTTTTTGCGAGCCCTCTTGAATCATCACAAACGATTGAAATTTTATGAGGATGAGAGCCGATCAGGTCTCTTATTTCCTGGATATCACCATGAGCAAATATTTTCCCCTGATGGATAAGAATTACATTATTTGTCATTGATTCGATCTCTGACAGGATATGTGAAGAAACTATGATTGTCCTCCCTTCCTCTTCGAATTCTTTTAACATCTTAATGATCCTGATACGCCAGAGGGGGTCAACCCCTCTCAGTGGTTCGTCAAGGATAAGCAGGTCAGAGTCATTTATTATGCTTGAAGCAAACTTAAGTCTTTGTCTCATTCCGAGACTGTATGCTGTTATCTTCCGGTCTTTACTGTCGGTCAGGCCAACTTTTTCAAGGGCTTTAAGAGCTCTCCGGTCGGTCTCATCTTTACTATAGCCGAACAGGCCAGATTTGAATCGGATAAATTCCCAACCGGTAACTTCACGATAGTAAGCATCAAACTCAGGGCAATATCCGATCCTTTGGAATAGATCCTGATTGTTAAATACTGGTTCGTCAAATATTCTGATCTCACCTAAATTTGGTTTCAATTGTCCGGTCAGTATCTTCAGGAAAGTCGATTTACCTGCTCCGTTCGGACCCAACAGACCCTGTATCCCTTTTGAGATATTTACTGATATTTCACTAAGCCCGAGAACATTTCCATACCATTTTGAAAGGTTAGTACCTTTTATAACTGTATCCATTTATACCTCCACCTTTCTGAGCCTGTATGAGAGTACGAGTAGGAATATTGCTGTTAGTCCGAGGAGGATCGCACCCGATATCCACCCCGGGGCCCTGAATTCAAGTTGTGTACCAAATACGAATGACCCGAATTGCTGAATATTTTTCTCAATAGAGATATAAAGAAAATTATCATTTTTGAAGATCCCCCAGAACATCCCTGCTATCATTTGTGTCATAAAGAAGGCAACAAAGAAAATTATCTTCACAAATCGACCGTTCTCGCTCAGCGATGAGAGCATTAGCATAAGAGATGACCAGAAGAGTGATATGACGAGGGGGAATATAATTGATTTGGTTAACAATGCTAATCCAGCAGAAAAATCTCCGGTAAAAATTATTTTGAAGATCACAAGAAGTATCCCAGGGACAAGTGTGAACATTAGCAGGTAAAAAAGAATTATGGAAAACTTTCCGGTGATATAATCAAGTTTACTTAAAGGCCTTGCAAGGTAAAGTGAGATGGATTTGTGTTTAAGATCGTTAGATATCAACTCTGATCCTGCAAAAACCGAGATCATCGCACTCATGAAAACCAGGAATCCGTTTGTATAATAAGTCTTGAAAAGTAGTGCATCTGAAGAGATCATTTTGACAAGTTTTGACATCATTCTGAGTTCGGGTTTTGATGAGACATAAAGCGCTATAAGAAAAACAAAGAATAACGATGATGTAGTTGCGAACAATAATTTTGAAAATCTTTTCTTGTAAACACTTCTGACCCCATTGGTAAAGATCGGGAACCATTTTATTTTTGACTTGCTGAGAGTACCTTCCCAGTTGTAGTAACCGCCTTCCCTAATTGGCACCGTTCTCTCCTATTGCATTCATGAATGTATCCTCCAGGGTGGATTTCCTCTTCAGGAAATGTTTGATGTGAGTCCCGGATTCAAGCGCAGCATCAAAGATTTCTTTCGTTGAGAAGTCTGAAGGAAGCTGCATCCGGATCACACCCCTGTCGCCTTCCTCATATTTAAATTTTTCGAATTTTTTTAAAAAATCGGGAGAATCCTTGCCAAGTTTGATCTCGAAAATATCAACTTCTCTGGACGTGATGACAGAGATCTTCTCATTAGCTATTATTTTGCCCCTGTCCATGATTATTACATCTTCGCATGTGGCTTCGATGTCAGGCAGGATATGAGATGAGATGATTATACTCATAGTCCCTTTTTTTGAGATATCGTTGATAAGATCGATCATCTCCCTTCGAGAACCAGGGTCCATTCCGGATGTAGGTTCGTCAAGGAAGAGTAGTACCGGATCGTGGACTATTGATGAAGCAAGTTTTAGCCTCTGCATCATACCGGAGGAGTAGGTTTCGATCTTCCTGTATCTCGACTCCTCAAGTCCGACATAATAGAGTACTTCGTGAGCTCTTTTGATGGCTTCTTGTTTGGGCATTCCGCTCAGTCTTCCCAGGTATGAAGTAAAGTCAACTGCATCCATTCCCGGAATGAGAGAATCACTCTCCGACATATATCCGACCTGCTCCCTCAATTCTCTCCTATTCTCTTCTATTCCATAACCAAGGATCTTTCCGTTTCCGGATTGAGCATTAAGAAAACCCAGGATGAGTTTCATGAGAGTTGTTTTCCCGGCTCCATTCGGCCCCAGAAGTCCATAAATACCTTTTTGTGTATTCAGGCTTACGTTGTCCACGGCTTTAATGTCGCCATAACTGAAATTTAGCCCGTTTAATTCAATTGTTGTTTCCATTACCTACCGATACGTTTTTTTTTTGATATTGTTTCCTTTATGGATTATCATAATAAATTAAATTCAGGAGAAGATAAAATGAAAAAAAATATTTTTGAAATAATTATTCTTAACGGCAGGCCCGCGTCCGGAAAATCTGAGGTAATTGATTTTTTAAAGAAAGTTCCGATTGCGGAAAGGATAGAGAAATTTCATATTGGGGAGTTTGAAGAGATTGATGACTTTCCGATCCTTTGGGAGCAATTCGAAGATGATGATATCCTTGAAAAGATGGGACTTCCAAGGCTTATCTCTGACCCTTTTTTCGAATACAAAGGTAAAAAATATGACGGGCATGTGTTCAAAGAGAAATGGTATTGGAATTTCCTGATAAAAAAAATAAATTTCATCTATTGGAAAAAATTGAAAGAAGATCCAGGTTACCATGATAACAAAACAGCTATTATCGAGTTCTCAAGGGGATCCGAGCATGGAGGATTTGCAGCAGCATATGATCATCTTTCTGACGAGATTCTTAAAAAAAGTGCGACTCTCTACATAAATGTTACATGGGAAGAGTCTCTAAAGAAGAATAGAAGAAGGTATAACCCGGACAAACCGGACTCAATACTTGAGCATGCGCTTGAGGATATTAAAATTGAAAAACTTTATAAGGGATCTGATTGGAATGATTTTATCGCCGGGGATAAAAATTCAATTCATATCGGTGACCATAAGGTCCCATATACTGTTTTTGAAAATATGCCGGAGAAGACAGATGACCCCGCCAAGATAGGGCCTCATCTTGAAGAAGTATTGAACAAAATGTGGAAAATTTATTCTAAGAGGTAAGTATGCATACTAAAGAGTACAGAACAAGGAGAATTATCAATTGGTTCCCGATGGGGCTTACATACGCACTCCTTTACATGGGAAGATATAACCTGACGGTTTCAAAGAATGCACTCGGGGATCTGATGACAAAATCAGAGTTTGGTCTGATATTTGGAGTAGGCGCTGTCGTATATGCCCTCTCTTTTCTAATTAACGGACCTCTAGTCGATAGGATAGGAGGAAGAAAAGGTATTCTTATTGCGGCTCTTGGAGCCGGATCGATGAACCTTGCGATGGGTATCTATCTAAAACATGTTCTTTCATCCGCGGATCCTTCCTCTGCCAATCTTAATCTTGTTTTTTCGATCCTTTACGGAGCGAATATGTATTTCCAGAGTTATGGAGCAGTATCGATAGTTAAAGTTAATGCTCACTGGTTTCATGTTAACGAAAGAGGAACATTTTCCGGTATTTTCGGAATAATGATATCTTCCGGTATCTTTCTTGCGTTTGACGTAACAAGCAGGATCCTGAGATCTCCTCTTGTAGCCGGGAAAGGTTTCGAAGGCGGAGATGCGTTATGGTGGGCCTTTCTTACACCGGCATTATTGCTTTTCCTTTTCTTTGGTATTGAATTGTTTATTCTTCGTGACACTCCCGGGAAAGCCGGATTTAAAGATTTCGACACAGGAGATGCATCAAGCGGTGAAGATATTGAAGAGAAAGTTCCTCCATTCCAGCTAATAAAGAAGATCCTGACAAATCGTATAATATTGACGATCGCAGCTGTAGAGTTCTGTACGGGAATATTAAGGAACGGAGTGATGCACTGGTACCCCATATATGCGAAAGAACAGCTTCTCCTCGGGTTAAAGGGGGGATGGGCTTTTACTCTCGATAATTGGGGGCTGATCCTCATGTTTGCCGGGATATTGGGGGGGAATATAGCAGGAATAGTAAGTGATAAACTTTTCCAGTCGAGAAGAGCTCCTTCAGCGGCGTTTCTTTACGGAATATTAACAATAAGTGTAATTGTAATGATCCCATCATTGAATAACGGGTGGATCCTTGCGGTTCTTATCTTTGTAATGTCAATATCTGTTATCGGAACACACGGACTTCTTTCCGGAACGGCGACAATGGACTTCGGAGGGAGAAAAGGGGCTGCGACGGCTGTCGGGATCATCGATGGTTTTGTATATCTGGGAACCGCAGTTCAGTCATTTTCGCTGGGATTTCTTACTTCGAAGAATTGGTCATACTGGCCTTTGTTTCTGGTCCCGTTCGGATTTATCGGGTTTTTTCTCCTCCTTAAAATATGGAATGCAAAACCAGGTACAAAGTAGGAATAAAAAGGTTTGACAAGGGTTGTTTTTGTGTATTGAGGAGTAACTTTAAGGCTGAAAGAAAATAAAAATTTTTTTAATTTTTTTAATATAATTTTAACTATTTATTTTTTCATTTGTGCTATAATTTTTTTGCAAATCAATTAAATTTAAAAAGGAGGATTTGATGAGAAAAAGCCTTTTCTTAAAATTGTTACTCCTGTTGATATTACCTGCTATGATAGTGGCACAAAGTGCTACTACAGGTGCTATTACCGGAGTTGTCGTTAATAACGACGGAACACCTCTTCCGGGGGTTGCTATTACTGCTGTCCATGTACCAACAGGGACAACTTTTATGGTAGTTTCCAGAACTGGTGGATTATACCTGGTACCGGCAGTTAAAGCCGGAGGACCTTACACTGTTACCGCAGCTATAACCGGATTTCGGACAGAAAAGAAAACCGGTATAGTAATTAAACTGGGTGAAAAAGCACAGGTTAATTTTGCTCTCAAGCTTGCAACAGTAGATGCCGGTGAAATTATAGTAACCGGGGTTGAGGAGATCATAAATAAATCAAGAACCGGTGCTACACAAAACGTTGCTCAGAATGTAATTGAAGATCTTCCTACGATCTCACGTACCTTGAGTGATTTCACCCGTCTTGCACCTCAATTTGCAAGTGGTGAGGATTCAGGTTCATTTTCTGCAGCAGGAAGGAACTCAAAGTATAACAACATCCAGATCGATGGTGCCCAGAATAATGACCTTTTCGGTCTCGATCTCAGTGGTACACCCGGTGGACAGGCAGAGTCAACACCGATCTCACTTGATGTTGTTCAGGAATTCCAGATAGTTCTTGCTCCATACGATGTCAGATATGGCGGATTCACAGGTGGTGGTATCAATGTTATTACCAAGAGTGGAACAAATGAATTCCACGGATCAGTCTATTACGAAGGGAGAAGTGAGAGTCTGGTAGGAAACGGACCCTCTGATTATGAATTCGCAACATTTTCAGATGTCACTTATGGTGTTTCTCTAGGTGGACCGATCATCAAGAATAAATTGTTCTTCTTCTTCAATGCTGAAAAAACATTAGCAAAAACACCTCAGGATATTTATATTGATGGTTCAGGAGCCGATTATGACTTCGGACACATGGAAGAAGCCGACAGACTTATATCCATTATCAAAGGATACGGTTATAATCCGGGTGGATACGGTCGGGTAACAAATGAGACTGAAAGTCAGAAGATCTTCTTCAGGCTTGATTGGAACATCAACGACAAGCACAGATTAACTCTCCGTAACAACTATGTTAAATCAACTCACGAACGTCTTGACAGAACAAGTTCATATAATCTATGGCTTGGTAATGCAGGAAGGGTTTATGAAAATACTAATAACTCAACTGTATTACAATTGAACAGTACTTTTTCAGAAAAATTGTTCAATGAGTTCATACTTAACATCACTTCAATTCATGATGACCCGACATATATGGGCGATCCGTTCCCGAATATTAATGTAGACACAGGGACCGGCGTTTCATTTACCTTCGGTTCTGAAGAATACAGGGTCAGAAATGACCTCAAACAGGATCTTATTGAAATTACAAACAATCTGACAATGTACTCGGGGAAACACACATATATTTTCGGTACTCACAATGAGTTCTTCAGTTTTTATAATGTTTTTATTCAGAGAGAATTCGGTAAGTACGAATTTGACAGTATCGATGATTTCGAAGCAGGAAACCCTTCATATTATGACAGGTATTATTCAATTACAGATAATCCGAATGCACCCGCAGAATTCGGTGTTGCACAGCTGGGATTTTATGCAGGTGATGAATGGGCAGTTAATGACAAACTTACTCTGACATATGGTTTAAGGGCTGATGTACCATTAATGAGTGCTACTCCTCCAGCTAATGCTGCTGTTGAAGCATCCTTCGGGATCCCGACAGATCAGAATGCAGGCGGGAATATGATGTGGTCACCAAGATTCGGATTTAACTTCGATGTAAAGGGTGATAATACGATTCAGATCCGTGGTGGACTAGGGATATTCTCAGGTAGAGCACCTTATGTTTGGATCTCTAACCAATTCTCAAATACTGCAACCGAGATCGCAAGATACAAGAGTTACAGCCCGGATTGGTTTATCACAGATCCGTTTGGTCAACCTGATAACCCTTCAGCTATTATTTCAGGGGATATCAACCTGATCGACAAGGATTTCAAGTTTCCTCAGGTTTTCAGGATGAACTTTGCAGTTGACAAAAAAATGTTCTGGGGATTCACAGGAACTTTCGAAGCTATTTATACAAAGAACATAAACGATGTTTTGTTCCAGAATATAAATGTTGCAAAAACAGGGGCAACATTCTTCGATGGAAGACCTCTGTTCGGTACTCCCGGAACATCTAAATATGGATCACCTGACTATGTTGATTCTAATTTTGGCAATGTAATAAAACTCAGCAACACCAGCGAAGGGTATGAATATTCATTGACATTCCAGCTTCAGAAATTATGGGGCGGTAACATGATCAATGCTGCATACACCTATGGTGAAGCAAAATCATTGTTTGGTGGTACTTCATCGAGAGCAATCTCGAACTGGAAGTATAATATCACTTCAGGCGACCCGAATAACCCAACATTAAGCTGGTCTCCTCACGATACACGTCACAGACTCATGTTTGCAATGACAAAACAGTTCAATTTCATCAAAAAAGCCGCCACTTCTCTTTCAATGTTCTATAATGGAAGATCCGGCCGTCCTTATTCGACACGTTTTTATAACGATGTTAATGGAGACGGAGTACAGAATGATGCTGTATGGCTTCCTGCTACTTCTGCGGATGTTATCCTTTCAAAGGGAACATGGGCAGATCTTGACCAGTATATGAAAGATGATCCGGATGGACTTGATAAATACAGAGGGAAGATCGTTCCAAGGAACTCAAGCAGGGACCCATGGTCACATTTTGTAGATATCAAACTTACACAGAATATTCCTTTACCAGTGAAAGGGAAGAAACTGCAGTTTTCATTTACAGTAGAGAACTTCCTGAACATGCTGAACAAAGATTGGGGTGTTTACAAATACATCTCATTCGATGATGCTCCTCTCACATGGAAAGGCACCGATGCTGCAACAGGCTTGCCTATCATGGAATTCTGGGGTAAAGCAGATGAGTCAGATGCAAGATTTACGATCAATCAGCTCCTTTCAAGATGGAAGGGTATGTTTGGTATCCGTTTCTCATTCTAGTTTAATAATAAATTAGGATATAAATCGGCCTCCCGGGAAACCGGGGGGCTTTTTTTTTGATCTGTTCAGGAATTGAGATATTGGTTTAGAACTTCTGCTATCCTGTAGACGCCTTTTCCATCCACAAGAGTTTTTCCTGTTTTTCCCATCTCTTCTCTTTGTTCTAAAGAAAAGAATTTCAATAATTCAAGAATTTCAGAATAATCTTCATTTTTCCATCTTTTGAATATTACACCTGCGCCCTCTTCTTCATAGTGTGATGCAGTCAGATCACTATTATTGTTTTGTGGCAGATATATAGCAGGTGTGCCGGCTGCCGAGGCTTTGACAGCGGAGAATTCCGGATCGATTATTGCAAGGTCAGCTTCGAAAAATGACCTGGCATAACTTTCTGGTGTGCCTGATATCTTAAGAGAAGGATATATTCTTTTAAGGGTTTTGCTGTTGAATCTTTTGAAATTTTTCCCGGGTATGATCTTTACATTAAAGTTGTTGCTTATAAGAGTTTCTGTTAATTTTCTTAACTCTCTATATGGGAATTCATCACCGGGTGATAATAAAATATTTCTTAATTTCTTATTGTATTTTTTTTTTATAGTATGGAAATGGATATACTTGTTGTGCAGTATCGAATACGCGGGTCCTGAAAGGATCTTTTTCTCTTCATTTGATGAAGTATAGGACATTGGGGAGTGGTCAATAATTATATCATTGTCCTCCGGATTTGCCCCCATATATGAAAACTTTGCTGTAGGAATACTTTTTTTTTTGGCACGGGTAAGGATCTTTTTATCTTTCCCGGATAGTTTGTCTTTAAAGAACAGGACCAGAGAGATATTCTCCTTGAATAGCTTACGGGGCTCACTATTAATAGAATAGTTGAATCCTTTTCCGGTAAAATATGATGATACGTTTTTGCAGTCATCTACAACAAAGGAGACATCTTTTTTATTACAGGTAATTGAAGCTAACTGAAAAGCTTTGTGAAGACTGAACAATCCGTTTGCCGGAGATGTTTCAGCTATGATCAGCAGCATTTACCCCAGAACTTCCCTGATGCTCTCCATTGCCTGATCGATCTCTTCTTTAGTAATTACCAGAGGTGGTGCGAACCTGATTATCCAGTCGTGGGTTTCTTTGCATAAGAGTCCTTTTTCTTTGAGCTTTGTTGTATATATTCTTGCTTTGCCTGCAGATTCATTTAAGACGATACCTATGAGAAGCCCTTTGCCTCTGACAATATCTATTTTGTCAGAGTTCATGGCCAAGAGTTGTTCCCTGAAATATTTGCCCAGTTCAAAAGATTTTGCAGCAAGGTTCTCATCAAGAAGAACTTCGATAGATGCAATTGCAACTGCACATCCCAAAGGATTCCCTCCGAATGTAGATCCGTGGCTTCCCGGTTTAAAAACACCAAGTATATCATTATTTGCTGCAACAGCGCTTACGGGGAAAACACCTCCACCGAGAGCTTTACCCATAATGATGATATCGGGATCTATGTTGCCATACATGAAAGCGAACATCTTTCCGGTCCTTGCGAATCCGGTCTGGATCTCATCAACGGCAAGGAGTATATTATTTTCTTTGGAGATATCGCTTAGTCCTTTCAGGTATCCGTCATCAGGCACTACAACTCCTGCTTCTCCCTGAATAGGTTCGACCAGGATCCCTGCAGTATTTTCATTAATAGCATTTTTTACTGCTTCCAGATCATTGTAGGGAACGATCTTGAATCCGGGAGTGAAAGGGCCGTAATCATCTTTTGCAACAGGATCGGTAGAGAAAGATATGACAGTTGTTGTCCTTCCGTGGAAATTCTCTTCAAAGACAATTATCTCTGCTTTATTCTTTTCTATACCTTTTTTAAGGTATCCCCATTTCCTCATGGTCTTTATGGCTGTTTCAACGGCCTCAGCTCCGGTGTTCATTGGGAGGATCATATCCTTCTCGGTCAACTCGGCAAGTTTCTTTGCAAACAGGGGCCATTTATCATTGAAGAATGCTCTTGATGTTAGTGTAAGTTCATCCGCCTGGTTTTTTAATGCTTTTATTATTGCTGGATGGCGATGGCCCTGATTGACGGCTGAATATGCTGAGAGCATATCCATGTATTTATTCCCTTCAGGATCCTCAACCCAGATACCTTCCGCTTTTGAAATCACAACTTCAAGCGGATGATAATTGTGAGCACCATACTTGTGCTCCATTTCCATTAATTGTTCAGAATTTAAGTTTGTCATATTTCACCTCGTAAGTAGTATTGATCTGAGCACATTTTATCAGTTTAAATCTCTACGTCAACCCGTTTAGCATTGAAATTTCACGAATCGAATTAATGAAATATATTGTTAAAATTTACCAAAATATCATAACTTCACTTCATGGGAATGAAGTGTTTCATATTGACAGAACCAGAGAAATATGAGAAAATTACACTTAAATTTGTGGAGGAGTAAATGGGACCTGAACCAAGAGTAGTTGTTTTTTCAACGCCGTCATGTTCTTGGTGTAGAACTCTGAAACAATATTTAAAAAAGCATAAAATAAAATTCAAAGATGTTGATGTTTCAAAAGATCAGTCAGCTGCGAAAGATATGCTTAGAAGGACAGGCCAGCAAGGAGTTCCTGTGACGTTAATAAACAGCAGGGCGATAGTTGGCTTTAACAAAACTGAAATAAATAGGCTTTTAAATATAAAAGGAGGCTAAAATGAAAGTTCAACCATTAGATGACAGAGTATTGGTGTTGCCATTGGAAAAAGAAGAGAAAGCGGGTTCTATAATCATTCCTGATACTGCAAAGGAAAAACCGGTTGTTGGTGAAGTGAAAGCAATAGGTACAGACGAAGAACTAAAAGAGATGGTCAAAGTTGGAGACAAGGTTGTTTATGGGAAGTATGCCGGCGAAGAACTAATAGTAGATGGAGAAAAACATCTTCTGATCTCCAGGTCAGATTTGCTTGCAATAGTGGAGTAACCCTTACTATAAAATGATCGGGCGGCCGTTCGGCTTGCCCGGGCATTTTAGTTTCCCTTTAATCTTTTTCTTTAGTGATGGTTGATTTTTGCCTGATAGCCTCAAACAATACCACAGCTGTAGCGGCTGAAACATTCAATGATTCGATCTTGTCAGAGTGTGGAATTGTTATGAACTGATCAGTATATTTTTTTACGATTGTAGAGATACCTTTTCCTTCACTTCCGATAACAAGCGCAGTAGGCATATCAAAACCATATTCATGATATGGTATTCCGGACTTGACGTCTGTGGCTATTATCCAATAGCCTTTTTCCTGCAATATCCTCATCTCGATCGATATATTTTTAGATGGTACAATCTTTGCTTTTAAAAGAGCTCCTGCTGAAGCTTTAAGTACAGTTTCATTCAGGGGAGCTGAATTTCTACGTGATATAATTATTCCATCAATACCTGCAGCAACACTGGTTCTGATTATTGCACCAAGATTTCCTGCATCAGTTACCGAATCCAGTATCAATATAAACCTGTCGTTACCTTCTTTCAGGATCTCATCAAGTGCGAAAAAACGGACAGGTGAGATCTCTGCAAATACTCCCTGATTATCATTTCCGGCTTTCTTATTGAGAGCAACTTGTGGGACGAGCATAAAGGGGATCCCCTTCGCTTTACAAAGATCCGTGATCATTTTTATCCTGCTGTCACGACGTCTCTCATTTATAAATACCTTGTTGACCGGTAGATCTGAACTTAGTGCCTCGTGAAGTGCATTTATCGATGTGATCTTCATACGGTATATTATACGCTAAATTACTTAATTTATATACATCTGAAGTATACCAATTGCCAGGATAAAGCCACTCGTGACCCTTTTTGTTTGAAGGGTACTATGATATAAATTGATGATGAAAGATATGAAAACTTTTTTTATTTTTATTAAAGATCTAATTGTCTCTGTAATTATTTACATTTTAGGTGCCATCCATTTCTTATTAGGATCCATTATTATCCTTTTGGTCGGAATATTCACCACCGGTTGGTTATTTGAGAAAGTAGTTAAAATATTTTCACGACTAATAACTATTCTTGCTTTTATTAGGGTGAAAGCTGAGGGGGTCGAAGAGAATTTATCTCCCGATGGTAAATATATTCTGATGCTGAATCATATCAATATCTTTGACGGTTTTGTGTTTAATGGCTCGTTTCCGGGGAAATTGAGGGGAATAGAAGAGGAGAGTCATATGAAGTGGCCACTTTACGGACCCCTTATGAAAAAGATCGGGATGATCCCCATTAACAGGAAGAATGCAAGAAAAGCTCTGGAATCTTTAAAAAGGTCTGCAGTACTTTTGATAGAGCAAAAAAATCTTTCGATAGGTGTTATGCCGGAGGGGACAAGAACCATTACGGGTAAGTTGGGGAAATTCAAGAAGGGGGGATTTCTGCTGGCAATCGAATCTGGGCTGGATATAATCCCTGTTATACAGATGGGAAGTTATAAGATAAAACAGAAAACCAAATGGATGATAAGACCGGGCAAAATTAAAATAATATATGAAAAGGCAATTTCAACGAAAGACTTTACACGGGAAAATGTGAACGAACTGATGGACAAAGTGCGTAGTGTGATGCTCAAATATGTTGATTGATTTATTAAATCTGAAACGAAAACTTCACTTCAAGAAACAACGCACCTTGGAGATACAAATGTTAAAGTCAATTAAAATAAAGAACACTACATTAATATTATCACTGTTTATTTGTATAGGAGCAATAAATGCTCAGGAGATTGAAACATTTTATTTACCTGTTCCCATTTCTAAAAATAAAAAAATAATTTACAAACGAATTATTCAATTTGATAAGAAAAGTAGTTTATATCATGTTCGGGATTACTATCCAAATGGTCAAATCCAAATGGATGGAACTTACAGTTCTTTTGATAAGAGCATTAAAGAAGAAAGCCTCTGGTGTAATTTTAAGACAAATACGAAAGAAGGGGAATTCACAAAATGGTACAAGAATGGCCATATCGAGAGTAAAACAAATTTTTTAAATGGATTGCGACATGGGCTTTATGAATATTGGTATTTGAATAGTCAGAGAGAGTCAATACAGAATTATTCAAATGGACAAAAACATGGAAAATGTACTTGGTGGAACAATGATGGTTCAGTACAACAAAAATTGATTTTCGAAAAAGGATTAAATCAAAATCCAAAAGATACAAATTACCATTACATATCTTATACGCCAAAAAAATATAATAATGACACATTTAAAAAATGGCCATTGATAATTTATCTACATGGTGGTTCAAGTAGAGGTACAGATAAAATTAAGCTTTATTGTTGTGGTATCCCTGACCAAATTTGGAGAAAACGGGAATTCCCATTTATTATAGTTGCACCACAATGTCCAATTAACCAAAGATGGTCTACTGACAATTGGTTTGAGAACTTTTATAAAGAAATATCGACTAAATACAGAGTGGATACTGATAGAGTTTATCTTACTGGAGTAAGTTTAGGCGGTTCAGGGACATGGTACCTGGCAATAAAATATCCCAAAAAATTTTCCGCTATTGCACCTATGAGTGGATTTACACGTCATATGGATTTCATAAAAAAAAATACTGATAAATTAATTGATATTCCAATTTGGGCTTTTCATGGAAAAATAGATACAGTCGTTCAATTCGAGGAAACTGAATGGATGATTAATAAATTAAAAGGGAAAAATAAAAATTTAAAATTCACGGTAGAACCAGATGTAGGTCATTGGATAGATTGGCATGTATATCCAAAGCAAGAACTATATGATTGGTTTTTAAAGTATGAAATAAATGAAAAAAAACAATGAATTAACTTTAGATCTATCGATGTTTTCCTTCTCGTTAGGGGGATTAAGGGGGGAGCAGAATGATTGAAAATTCTTCAAATGGAAGGTCAGTAATAAATCAGGAGTACAATTCACTTTCCATTGAGATCCCGGCCAAAAGGAATTGGGCTCAGATGCTGTTTATGATGGTCTGGCTAGGCGGCTGGGGAGTGGGAGAATATTTCGCACTGCAAACACTGCTTACCTCTAATTCACCATTGTTCGCAAATGCATTTATACTGTTCTGGCTGATCGGATGGACCTTCGCCGGTGGTTTTGCATTTTACACCATCCTCTGGCAGCTGATGGGACGGGAGATCGTTATTGCACAAAGTGGGAAGTTAACAATCCAGCGTACAGTGTTCGGGCTGGGAGGTAAGAGGAAATTCGAGACTGGTTCTATAAAAAACATGCAGATCATTCCCGGTTATGCTGTCGGGATCCCTGATTCAAACAACAAAAAGGGGGTAGGCCGTCAGGGAGGAAAGATCCGATTCGACTACGACACGAAGAGTATCCGTTTTGGTATGGATATCGGGGACCGTGAAGCAAAAATGATAATCGACCGCCTCCGCCAGAGCGGTTATTTAAGAAGTGATAATTTCATTTCCGATAACGACAACTCATACTAAATACAAAATATCATGGAAGCTCATACTGATCATCAATAAGGTACCTGTCCCCATTTGGTCTTGATAAATTCTTGAAATTCGGGTTTTCCTGTTGTAGTTTGTATGTTGAGGGCTTATGAAAAATAAACTATATATTTTAGTTGTGATTTTTATCCTGCTTTTTGCAGGGGCGGGGATTCTGGAAAGTGTGGTGGACAAAAAGGAAACAGCCATAAGCAACCGGATGTTTGTTCCGGAATTTCAGTTCATTATTGATTCTGCTGAAGTAGAAGGGTCGATATTGATTTACGATTTCCAAAAGGATATTTATTATTCCAATGATTTTATTTGGGCTGGTAAGGGAAACTTACCTGCATCCACATTTAAAATCCCCAATTCAATAATAGCGATTGAAAGCGGTATTGTAGAAAACTGGAACACTCTTTTAAAATGGGATGGAAAGAAAAGATATTTAAAAGCCTGGGAACAGGATTTGACTTTTAAAGATGCATTCCGCCTTTCCTGCGTTCCCTGCTATCAGGAAATTGCAAGAAAAATCGGTGAGAAAAGGATGAATAAATATTTAACTCAATTTGAATATGGAGATATGAAAGTTGATTCTGCAAATATAGATGTTTTCTGGCTTGAAGGAGATTCCCGAATAAGTCAGTTTAAGCAAATTGATTTTTTAAAACGATTTTATGAATCAAAACTTCCTGTATCAGAGAGAACTGAAAAAATAATGAAGGGAATTATAATAATAGAGGATAATGAAAACTATATCCTTAGCGGAAAAACAGGCTGGTCTGTCAGGAATGGAAATAATAACGGCTGGTTTGTCGGGTATGTTGAAATTAAAAATAAGGTGTATTTCTTTGCAACCAATGTTAAACCAAAAGAACAATTTAATATGAAGATGTTCTCAAAGATCAGAACAGAGATCACATATAAGGCATTGAAACAATTAGAGATAATAAAATAAAGGCGCAAAAAATTTGTAGATTGTCAGAAATTATATATTAGCCCTGATATTAGTTTTAGGCTGATTCCCAGTACCCGGTAAAAAAGGTGCCTGGCACACTCTATAGGGGGCTGGTGATTCTATCACACTCTATGTTGGATTGGTGACTCTGTCCCCTTTTGTATCCTATCCTTTCCTTGAAATATATTCTTAGTTATTATATTTTCTTATAATAAAGGAGCTCTGAAATGGAAAAAATGAAAGCAATTGTATGCACAAAATATGGTCCTCCGGAAGTTCTTAAACTAAAGGATGTGGAAAAACCTGCACCCAGGGACAATGAAGTACTCATAAAAATATATGCAACAACAGCACATGTGGGAGATGCGAAAGTTCGAAGTCTTAAGCCTGGTTTAGGGCCTGTAACTGATTTCTTTTTTAAGCCCATCATGCGAATAATGTTGGGCTTCACCGGACCAAGGAAAAAAATACTGGGAATGGATCTGGCGGGAGAAATTGTAGAAGTAGGCAAAAATGTCAAGCTGTTTAAGAAAAGTGACCAAATTTTTGCATCAGCCTTCGAGGGGTTTAATTTTGGGGGATATGCCGAGTATAAGTGTATGCCTGAAGATGGACTTATTGTAAAAAAACCTAGCAATATGACATATGAAGAGGCTGCTCCTCTTTCCAATGGAGGATTAACTGCATTGCTTTTTCTTAGAAAAGCAAATATCCAAAAAGGTCAAAAAGTTCTTATCTATGGTGCTTCCGGAAGCTTGGGAACATACGCTGTGCAGTTTGCCAAATACTTTGGGGCGGAAGTTACCGGTGTATGCAGTACTGTGAATTTAGAAATGGTAAAATCTCTGGGAGCAGATAAAGTCATTGATTACACTAAGGAAAATTTCAGCGCTAGCAGTGAGACTTACGATGTTATTTTTGATTCAGTAGCCAAGATTCCTTCTTCACAACGTAAAAAATCTCTTAAAAAAACCGGAATTTATCTCGATAGTTTAAGTTCATCATATGGTTCAAAGCCTAAGCCTGAGGACCTGGAATTTATCAAAGAACTCTGTGAAGAAGGAGTGATAAAAACGGTCATTGATAGACGCTACCCATTGGAAGAAATGGTAGAAGCTCATCGGTATGTTGACAGAGGACACAAAAAAGGAAATGTCGTAATAACTGTATAGTAATCAGATGATAAGAATATCAAAAACAAAACAGATTTTTCACTAAAAAAAGTGTCTATCACACTCTATATGGAAAAGGTGTCTGTCCCCTTTTGCATCCTTACGATTCTCATAATGAAGATCAATATTATTCCTTGAAATAAATTTCTTATTATTGTATTTTGAATATGATTGGAGATGGAAGGAAAGTAAGGATAGTTTCAAAGATTTGACAAAAATTCTCCAAAATTAAAAAAAGAAATATGTTTATACCTATTACATCAAGCAATCATAATGGCGGAAGCCTATAAAATATTTTTTAGGAACTCTTTAATCATCAAGAAATTTATATTCAATTATAAGATAGACATGAAATCATGAATAATTTTAAAAGAGTGATACCGTATATTAGTTTAGGATTAGCAAATGTAATGCTATTAATTGCTGCTCGAATTGTTAATTCAACGGATACAAAGAATTTATTAATTAGCTTGTTTACAAACGGATTGTTCTTCTTTGTTGTTTATCTATTTTATGACTTAATTCGAGAATGGATATTAAGGAAGGAGAAAAAATACCTTGACAAATACATTCAAAACAGAATTGCAAATGACATTTTTGTTACTTTATATTATTTGAAAAAAGTAATTCATGGTTATAACCTTGATACAAATACGCTTGAAAATATTCTCGGGACTATAAACTATTCAAGGATAGAAATAGAGAATTCAATAAAGAATCAAAATTATTTAGGATTTCAGATACTTAAAAACATAGATGAGTTAAGAGATCTATTCAGTAGTGTTCTTAGTGATAATCTAATTTTGAAGTATTCAACACATAATGATTCAATTAATATTCTCAGAATCAATAATAATTTATTCCGTTTAGAAAATTTTTTGAAGAACCTAAACAATTATAATAAATGTGCTGAAAGTGGAATTGAATATCTATTAATAAATGGTAAATCGCTGAATCCAGAAAATGATGAACAATATTTGTTGGTAAAAAAAACTAAACATCAAGATAGATTTGTTGTTTATGATAGCGGGTTTTTTGATGATGGAGATATTAGTAAAATCCTAAATAGGTTTGTTCTTAAAAATGATTCGGCAAAAGAGATTTCGAATTTGATATATGAGACATTCCTTTTGATGAAAAAGTGGATACCAGGCGTTGTAGATTTATATCAACGAGAAAATAGATTTAGAGTGATTAAGAATTTTTTCAGCCCAGAGACTAGATTAAACACTAATAAGACCAAGATTTTTGTTGCAGATATTGTAGAATTAAAAAACAAAAGTACTCAACAGTAAAAGCTGGTCATTGGGTGATAAGTGGTTAAATTGAAGATTAGTCAAGCAAAGGAAATTAATAGTAAATTGAAAATGAAGTGCTTTTTAATGCTTTCCTTTTCATATGCCAAACATATTATTGATAAATAAACAAAGGAGAACAATTATGAGATTAAAAATAATTATTTATATGATTTTTGTGATGGTAATTATTTCAAGTTGTGGGGTTCCTCAGTCTGATTATGATAAATTAAATGCAGAATTAAAACATCTAAAAATGGAGAACAATCGACTTCTAACAGAATTAGATGATTGTAAATATGGAGCGGAAAAAATTGTAGCAAAGGTTGAGAAAGCATATACAAAAAAAGAATATGCTATAGCTCGACAAAATATAAAAATGTTATATGATAAACATCCTGAATCTCCTAAAAATTCAGAATTTATAATTCTATTGAAAAAAATTGGTAAAGAAGAGTTGGTAGAAAAAAAGAGAAAAGAGGCAGAAGAAAAAGAACGAATTCGATTAGCAAATATCAATAATACTGGGATGTGGAGTGCAAATTACTATGTAGATGATTTCGGAGAGCCAACAAAAGAAGGATATATATCAAATACACTAATAATCCAAGGTACATTTAGCAATACTGCAACACAAAACTCAGCCTTAAATGTTCGCTTCTTAATCTCTAATTCTTCTGACATCTCATTAAAACTTTTTGAATATGCAGGTAATAACCCTGTTAAAGCATATTCTCCTACAAGTTATAGAGTTTTAATTCAAGACAAAGATGGAAAACGTTTGAAATTAAGATCTGTAAATTATTCTGATAGACTTAGTTTTGATAAAACGAATTCTAGAAAAGTGCATAATGTGTTGATGAAAGGTGGTGCAATTAAATTTAAGATAGTGGAGGTTGATACACCAACCACTGAATACGAATTTGCCATTCAGAAAGCTGATTGGTATGAAAATGCTTATAAGAAGCTTAAAGAATCTTAAACTATTTGATCAAAAATCAATGAGTATTTCACGATAACAAATTATTATGCACAATGTGTGTACTACAATTTGGTATGAAATAAGCTGCCAATCACAATTTTGAGCTTTTTGAAACTAGTATTAATAAGTATAATCTAATACTTAAAAGCACTTATTTCTAATAATCTTGGTTACATCCTATAATCCCTGATATATCTCTCTAATCCATCTTTCCAGTCTGTCATAATATTCAATCCCTGGTCTTTGAGGTGTTTGTTTTCAAGGACTGAGTAGGCGGGGCGTTGGACGCCGCCGGAGAACTCTCCCGGAGCAGCTTTATGAACCTTTACACCGTTATCTTTTAATCTGAATATCTCTTTTGTGAACTCATACCATGAACAACTTCCTTCCGCTGAAACATGATAAACCCCATATTCAGCCTTTTTTGTGATCATTAGAAGTATCTGTGCAGCAATATCTTCCGTGAAAGTGGGGGTGAGGATCTCATCATCGACAACTTTTACTTCTCCCTTTTCTTCTCCAATTTTGAGAATTTTATCAACGAAATTGTATCCTTTCTCGATGCAGATATTTCTGCCGTAAATTCCCGAGAGTCTCAGGATATATGATCTGTCTGTAATGGATCGTATAAGGTGTTCACCGGTTAATTTTGAATTTCCGTAAACATTGAGTGGGTTTGGAAGATCAGATTCAAGGTAAGGTTTTTTCTTTCTCCCGTCAAACACATAATCTGTGCTGATGTGAATAAGCGGTATATCCAATTCACTGCAAGCGTATGCAATATTCGCCGCTCCTGCTCCATTAACAATAAATGAAGTCACAGGATCACCCTCACACTTTTCAACGTGATGGAAAGCTGCTGTATTAATTACCAGCTCAGCATTAAGGTTTTTATTTATTATTGAATTAACTGAATATCTGTTTGAAATTTCAATGTCACTCCGGACCAATTCGATTACACCAAGTCCTTCCAGTTTAAGCTTTGCTGCAATATCACTCCCAAGTTGACCATCAGCACCAATTATTGCAATATTCATTTCAAATTTTGAAAAGTTCAGAGTTGGGATTTTTCATCCATTCAACAAGGCTTTGTGCATCCTTGTCCTTTTGGGCCAGGATAGGATCTTTTACAGGCCACTTTATATTCAAACTTTCATCATTCCATCTGATGCCGGATTCACATTCCGGATTATAAATTCCGGTGCAAAGATATTGAATTTCCAGAGATTCAGAGAGGGCACAAAATCCTCTCGCAAATCCCGGAGGAGCCCATATCTGTATTCTGTCTTCCTGAGACACCTCACGTCCATACCACTGTCCGAATGATGGGGAATTTTTTCTTATATCAGCAGCAACGAGAAATCCGGTACCGGAAAGTACACGCATTAGTTTCCCCAATTGCGGCTCCCATTGAAAATGGAGTCCTCTTACAACGCCCTTTTTTGAGAACGAGTAGTTTTCCTGCACAAAGGTGCCTGGAATTCCTATCTCCTCGAATTGGTCAGAACGATACATCTCCATAAAGGATCCCCTATTGTCAAAAAATTCTTTTGTTTTTAAAACAACAATTCCGTTCAAGTGTTCAGATTCTTTTTCAAATGGCATTTATATTAACCTCTCATACAATCTTGCTGCTGAAATCTTAATGTTAGTTAAAAGTAATTTAACAGGATGTGTTAAATTTTTCAATATGATAGTAGTCCGGATTATATTTCTGTTCTTGAACAGATAGCTTTATAATCACAAAAATTGCAAATATAACCTTCATTTTTGTAGAAATACCCTTTCTCAATGTTGTCTATAGCAAAATTTATAATTTCAAACATTTTTTTCAGATCTGCATTTCCTGCTGGTATTGAGTGCTCCTGATGTTTGATACCGGTTGCATTCTTTGAATAGACTATTTTGAATTTCAACTCTTTTATAAAACCTCCGATACTTTCTTCGAAAAGGAATTTATAAATATACATTTGAAGTAATGATTTATTTAGTCTGTCTTTGGACCATTTTGCCGTGGTTGTTTTAAAGTCGGTAAGCGAAAAGTCCTCTTCAACCAGATCTATAATACCTTTCAGTTTTACTTCGGAGTTCGGGAGCTTGCACTCGATCTCCTTTTCAGTCATCATCGGTTTTATTCCGGGAGCAATTTCAACAACAAAATATTTTATGAAAGCGAGTCCCCTTTTAAAAGCCTTCTCTTTGCTATCGCCCCAGATCACTTCGGTGTTCTCTGCCATTTTATTGAATGTTCCAGTGAAGTATTCGGATGTTTCCTCTTTCCCGGGAGTTGCACCATCTATCTTTTTCTTAAGGTGATAATCTGCAGCATCATGGAATACCACTCCAAGAAATACTTTATCGTTTATTGCAGTACGGATATTTTCTATATAACTGAAGAAATATTGTCTGGGACAATTTGTGTATGTTCGAATCTGGCTAAATGAGATATACTCTTTCGGCAGAGGCATTAAAAAATCAGCCCGGGGATGGGCAGGTCAGAATCTTACGATCCGGATTTGTTTAGAAGAGCAGTTAATCTGGATTTGTATCTTGAAGCTGTTTTCTGGTGAATAGTTCCCTTTGTATTCGATTTGTCAATAATTGATATAACTTTCGGAAACATTGATTTTGCCTCTTCCAGCTTTCCTGCTTCTATTTCTTTCTTGAAATTCTTTATTCTATTCTTCATTTTAGTCTTGTTCATTTTGTTTATCAGTCTCTTCTTCTCATCGCGTTTGTACTTCTTGACAGCAGATTTATGATTAGCCATATATTCCTCCAAATTAGAGAATATGATACAAAAAAAAGTGGTTCTTGTCAATGTCAATAGGGCCTTTGGATAGCGTTGAAGCTCTTTTCTGTTCATTTGACAGACAGAGTGAAAATCTCTATCATAATATAATGAGTGGTCATTCTATAATAATTAAGATTTTTATCTTCCTTATTCCTCTTGCGGCATTGACACTTGGCATAATCTATTTGTATGAGCGGAAACAAGGAAGGAAGGTAACAATAAAATTCAGAGAGTTCAGCAAAAAATATAAGATAACCGAGAAAGACCTTAGATCTGTCCCCAGAGTGCTTATTCCTGATAATATCAGGATTGGTGTAAAGCTTAGTGAAAAAGAGTATGCAAGACTTAAGGGGAAAGTGGTTGATATGTCTCTTTCAGGTTTCAGGGTAAGTTTCAAGGCACCTTTCAAAGCAATACCGGAAGATCAGCTGTTCAGGAATGTTGTTGTTATCACGCCTTTGAAAAGGATCAAGGTCAGGTCACTAAAGATAGTCCGGATCGAAAACTCTGTGAAAAAAGTGATCTTCGCACTATACATAAAAGAGATCGAGGAGCAGGAGTATTTAGATCTGAAAAATACAATGATCTACTTTCAAAAATTTTCAAAAAATGGAAATTAAACGGGAAAATTTTCCCAGCAGTGATCTGTTCATCGAACTTTTCGGTGAAGACATATATCTTGTTGGAGGTGTTGTCCGAGACCTTATCATTTCAGGCAGTATTGACAGCCGGAAGGATATTGATCTTATGGTTGTCGGATATGAATACTCTGAACTTGAGAAAGTTCTTCAGGGATATGGCAAAATTAATACGGTTGGGAAGAGTTTTGCTGTTATAAAATTCACAAAAAATAAAGTTACTTTTGATATTTCTATCCCCCGAACGGACAAAAAAAAAGACTCCGATTCCAGTTCACATAAAAATTTTGTTATAGAAAGTGGAAAGGACGTATCATTGGAGGAAGATCTTGGGCGGAGAGATTTTTCCTGTAATTCTATTGCGATAAGATTAAGTGATGGAAGCGTTTTTGACCCTTTTAACGGGATAGATGCAATCAAACGAAAAATGATCGTGATGACCGGACCGGAGACCTTTTCGGATGATCCTTTAAGATTGTTAAGAGCAGCCAGGTTCTCGTCAGTACTCGGATTTGAGATCGAAGAGGATATTTACAAAGTGGCAAAGGATGTTGTTCTCGATGAGCTCAGTTCTGAGCGGATCACCGAGGAATTTTTCAGAACACTTCTGGAGTCCGTATCTCCCTCGAAAGGATTAATGGAGTATTTCAGATTAACAATTCTCGAAAAACTTTACCCTGGAATTTACAGGATGGCATTAACTATTCAGGACTCGATCTTTCATCCGGAAATAGATGAATTCGGACATCATACAGTACTTATACATATGTTGACTGCACTTGATATCGGGAAAAAATTGGCCGGGATAAAAGAACTTTGTGAAGAAGAGGAGCTTGCACTTCTACTTGGGATAATTTTTCACGATATAGGAAAACCAGTTACAACAAAATGGGAATTCAAAAGAGGTAGAATGACTGTCACTTCGGTGAAGCATGATAGTGTCGGTGTCGGACTTGCGGAATCTCTTCTTGATAAACTCAAAATAGAGACCAGGATGAAATTTCCTCTTAGGGATGTAGTACTTAAACTTATAAAGAATCACCATCGAATATATGATCTTTACGGCAATCGTTCAGAGATCGGATTCAGGGCTTTTTCAAGACTCCTGAGGGATATGGGGGGAAGAGATGACCTTTTGATCCTGCTGGATTTTGCAGACAGACAGTCTCGTAAACCGGAGCCTCTTAATTTCAGCGCAGTTGATGAGATATCAAACTGGTACTACAACAGGAAAGAGGAACTCAAGATAAACAATAATACTATAAAGCCGATTCTCCAGGGGCGTGACCTTATAAAGCTTGGGATAAGCCCAGGTGAAGAGA
Source organism: Candidatus Aminicenantes bacterium UBA647 (assembly GCA_002299555.1). Lineage (GTDB taxonomy): Bacteria > Acidobacteriota > Aminicenantia > UBA2199 > UBA2199 > UBA647. Next base: position 6,257 of record DBOL01000038.1, on the reverse strand, counting down.
TGGGCGAATATCTGAAGAAATTATTCGAACTCCAGCTTGACGGATCATTTAATACCCTTGAGGAAGGAATTGTGCAATTCAAAAAAATTAAGGGAGAAAACGAATCAAAATAGAAAATACTCATCCGGAAATTAATATTTTGAATCATCTGGAATATCTTCTTTCATAATCTGAAATTTATTAAAAAAAAAGCAGGAATTCATAAGTATAAGTGTCGAATATATAATGCGGTCAGGAAAACTGAATGCATATAGGAGAAATTTATGGATAAAAAAATCAAGGTCTTAATGGTTGTACTTTTTTCAATACTGCTTGTTTCTGCAAACTTCAGCCTTTTCTCAGCTGAAAAAGACTGCACAAAATGTGATGGATGTGGAGATAAGGTGGCGAAGGTGAAAGATACTGCAGTCGAATGTACATGTGAAACTGTGTATAAATGCCCTATGGAGGCATGTGATTTTACTTCAGAAAAAGATGGGAAGTGTCTGAAATGTGGAATGGCCCTCAAGAAAGTAGAAGCAAAGCCTGTTTATAAATGCACAACTGATGGATGTAAGTTCACTTCCCATAAGGAAGGCAGCTGCCCTCAATGCAAGACAGAACTCAAGAAAATCGAATGTTTAAAGCATAAGGCTCACGGAGATAAGGGGAAAGCAAAGAAAATTTAAGAAATACAAAAAACAGGCGGAACTCTGGTTCCGCTTTTTTTCTATATATTTTTTTTTCATAGTCGGCTATCATTCACCTGATGAATCAGGATGAAATAGTAAAAAATTATTACAGAAAAATATTTAAGCTGGCGCTTTATCAATTGCAGGACAAAAATGAAGCAGAAGATCTCACTCACGATATATTTTACAAAGTTCTGAATTCACTCGGGTCATTTCAGAATCGCTCCGATCTCTATACCTGGATATACAGGATAGCACTTAACACGATCAGGAATTATCTGAGAAGGAAAAAAATAGTAAAGTTCATCTCATTTGAAAATGACCCTACTGAAACATCCAGGTTGTTAACGGGTCTTACAGATGATCCGGCTTTGAAAAATGAAAAGGATCAGGAAAAGATGATCAAATTGAGGAAGTTGGGAGACGCATTAAAAAAATTATCAGAGAGAGAGCGGACTGCATTCTTTTTTTTTCATTATGAGAAGATGAAGCAAAAGGAGATTGCTGAAGTTATGGGTACAACAGTTTCAGCAATAGAATCACTTATTTTTAAATCAATGAAAAAAATAAAGAAGTATGTAGCATGATTTTTCATGAGTTAGTGTCTAAGATAAAGGAGTAATACAATGGATATTTTTGATGATGACATGAAAAATATTACCAGGGACCATAATGCGTTAATTGAAAGTTTGATCCCTGAGATGATCCCGTCAGCAGGAATTCTTGTGGAAAAGCGGAGGGAAAACAACAAATTCGCTCTAAAGGCAGGCAGGCTTGGAATTGTATATATTCTTCTTGTAGTAATATTTACTTCATTTAGCTTGTTTATTGTCAACTCCTCCCGAAGTACGAGAGATTTGGATCCCAATTTGATATTGAATGCCAAAATATTCTCAGTCGAAAGCCCGGGGAGTCTGGTGGCGGCATTCAGGGAGACGGTAAAGTGAAGCAGAGAATTCTATTTGCTGTTTTCCTCTTTTCGTTTATCTTTAATGTTGTTTTTATCTTTCACTTGTTGTCCGTCAGGCATTCGGAAGAAGGCAGTTTGGGAAAGAAGTTCACCTTAAATGATCTTCAAAAAGAAAAAATAACAGAGGAGTCGGGAGTAATTCTTAGTGAAAATCTTAAGTTTGAGATCGAGCTTAAGAAATGCAGGCAGGACCTGTATAATCTGCTGAATTCAAAAGTACCAGATAAAAAAGAGATAGAAAAATGCATTACAACAATCAATGATATACAGAAAAATATCCAGATGAATACTGTTGAGCAACTACTGATCTATAAAAAGCATATGACAGAAGATCAGTGCAAATGTTTCCTGAAAGAATTCGGTCAGAAAATGAATGTTCATCACGTATGTGATGAAAATTGTAATTGTAATAAGTAAGCTGTTAAAGTTTTTCCCAGATCTTGCTGATATATCCTCCGGTCTCTTCTATAACCGGTCCCATTTTTTCATATGTAGCAAGTCCTATATCAGCAATTATCTTCATTATTGAAATATGCCCGATCTTTACTTTTTCCTCATCCTCAAAAACTACAAAACTGCATGGGAACAGGAGTCCGGACATTTTAGATGCATCCAGGGCTCCTTTAGCAAGTTCAGGTTTGCATGCAAGGATTATTGTGTATCTTGAATAGTTTTTTATTCCGAGTTTTGTTTTTATTACTTCGTCTATATTTTTTTTACCCATAACAACGAACCCTTCTATCTCAAGCAATTCTTCGATCAGTGTTATTGTCTCCTCAAAATTACTTCCTGATATTTTGATAATAGGCTCTACCATTTTATCCCCCTCTCTCAAGATTATAGTATATTGAAAGAAAAATTTATTTCAAATTGGCAATTGAATTTGGTGATCCTCTTGAAATGACGAGCGGTTTTTAATAAAATATTCAAATTGTACCGGGTAGAATTCTAAAGGAGAATGAAAATGGATCTTTTAAAGGACATATATAGTGATTTTAAATCTTATATTGGTAATACGGCAAAAATTTCAGGATGGGTAAGAAGCCTGAGAGTTTCTAAAAATTTCGGGTTCATTGTACTTTATGACGGAACTTTTTTTAAAACAATTCAGGTAGTTTTTGAGGACGATCTGGAAAATTTCAAAGAGTTGTCAAAGGTTACAATAGGTTCCTCTCTTGTAGTGTCAGGTACTATCGTCGAATCTCCCGGAGTAAATCAGGATTTTGAACTTAAAGCATCAGTTGTGGAAGTTTTAAATATTGCAGATCAGGATTTTCCAATTCAGAAAAAAAGACATACTCTCGAGTTTCTTAGAACAATTGCGCACCTCAGACCGAGGACAAATACATTTACTGCTGTTTTCAGAATAAGAAGTCTACTCGCATTTGCAATTCACAAGTTCTTTGTAGAAAAAGGATTTGTTTATGTACATACACCGATAATTACAGGGAGTGATGCAGAGGGGGCAGGGGAGATGTTCAAGGTTACAACTCTTGACCTGATGAATACACCTCTTGATGAAAAGAAAAATATAGATTATTCCAAAGATTTTTTCGGGAAAGAAGCGAATCTAACAGTTTCCGGGCAATTGGCTGTAGAAAATTTTTGTTGGGCATACCGAAATGTTTATACTTTCGGCCCTACTTTCAGGGCCGAGAACTCAAACACTCAGAGGCATGCTTCCGAATTCTGGATGATCGAACCGGAAATGGCCTTTGCAGATATCAATGACAACATGAGCATTGCAGAGGAGATGATCAAATATATTTTCGGATATATCCTCGAGAATGCTCCGGAGGAGATGGAATTTTTTGAAAAGTTCATTGAGCCGGGAGTTATGGATAAAATAAAGGCAATAGTTGAATCAGACTTTAAACGGATTACTTATACTGAGGCTATTGATATCCTGGAGAAATCGGGTGAGAAATTTGATTTCCCGGTGAAATGGGGAATTGACCTTCAGACAGAGCATGAAAGATATCTGACGGAGAAACATTTTGATGCTCCTGTATTCGTGATCGACTATCCGAAAGAGATCAAAGCTTTTTACATGAAGATGAACAAGGATAATAAAACAGTTGCCGCTATGGACCTCCTTGTCCCCGGTGTGGGTGAAATAATCGGGGGAAGTCAGAGGGAAGAGGATCATGCTGCTCTTAAAAAACGGATCAAAGAGATGGGCCTCAGCGAAGAAGATTATTGGTGGTATCTCGATCTCAGAAGATTCGGCTCTGTTGTCCACTCAGGATTCGGACTGGGATTTGAGAGGTTGATCATGTACCTGACCGGTATGAAGAACATCCGTGACGTCATCCCCTTCCCGAGAACACCTAACAATGCGGATTTTTAGCGGATCGTTATAACTTCCGGTTTGATGTTTTTGAGATATTTTTTTATAAGTGAGGGATTCCCGAAAATAACAATGATCCCCTTTTTCTTGTTCCGGTTAGCGTTATAACTTCCGGATGGATCTGAAAGGGTCTTACTGAAATTTGTATAATTGAGATCTTTGAGATCGCTTTTCATTTTGGATCTATTTTCATTTTTTAGTTTCCCGGAAAACGATTCGGCTATTTTTATCCCGGCCTTTACTTCATAGTTATCCGAGTTGATCTTTTCTTTCTGAAAGACGAAATTGTAACTATCGAGATATTCCTTCCGACTGATCCGCCCGACACCTAACTTCCTGATAATGTTATCAGCAATAAAAATGAATTTCTCAATATCTCTGTATCCCACTCTGATCTTTTTACATACAACAGATATATTCCTATGGTGATGGATGATCCATGAAATATTAAAGTTTTTTATTCCGGAAGAGGATGCACTCCTCGATATCCTGCCGAGAGGGTACCCAAAAAGAATGTTATTTATAATCCGGCTATGATGATGATCTATATTGTCCGAAGGAGGTAACGGATCTATCCAGTAAATATATGGATTCCCATTACTGCCATTATCTACAATGATAACTTTACGATCTGCTTTAAATTGTTCATATCTGAATTTAACATAATCTGCTTTCAAATTTTTAAAATTCCGGAATGCTTTCTCGATAAGCCCGAACAGGACATAGGGGTTTATATCTCCCTGAACAGTAAGATATGAATTGGGAAGGATATAATTATTTTTGTGAAATGATCTTATGTGAGAAAGATTAAGCTTCCTCAGGGCTTTCCCGGGTACCAGAAATTGCCCGGGATGATCATAGCTGAAAAGCTTACTGAATGCTATCTGAGCAGCTATAACTCTTTTCCATTCATCTTCTTTTGTAAACAGATCCCAAAAATTATTTATGCTGTAATTAAATTTTTTGAGCGAGAACCCTTTGTAGCGGTAGAGGCCCTTTAGAAAATTAACAAACTGATTTATATCGGCAGGGAGGAAATTTATCTTTATGATCAAATGGTCTAGCTTATAGTCAATTTCAATATCATTCCCCATTTTAAAGAGGATGTTGAGGAGACCTGATTGCGGATTGCTGATCTGGGGGTCAAAAATATTCATGAGGGTAAGATAGGGAACGGCGGGATTTTTTATCTCTGAATAATAGATAACAATTTCGGCATGAACAAACCTCAGTGAAGAGTCTTTGATCAGATTCATTCGCAGCCCTTTTGATGTGGTTTGCTCGAGGGTCTGCCCGGAAATATTTGCCGGAATGATCACAAAAAAGGAAAAAATCAATAAAATTATTGATCCCTGTCTTATTCTATTTTGAAAATACATTTAGTATTACCGTATTCTCCTTTTTGAGATATTTTTTACTGATTCTTACGATATCAAATGAATTGATCTTTCTAATTCTCTTAAGAAACATATTTCCGTAATCCAAGATACCGGACATATGGTAGTTCTCAGCCAGTATCAGGCTCATTTTTTCAGGCATCGTCAGATTTTTAAGAAAATCGATCTCCATTAGTGATTTGAGGGTTTTCAACTCCGATGTTGTCAACCTGTCAGTCATCAGCATTTCAAAAAGTCTCCTTATATAGAACCTTCCCCTCTCCAGTTCCGCCCGTTTTACAGAAGATATTTTAATTAACAATGAATTTGCTCCAATATTATTTGAAAAATCGAAAGATACATTTACATCCATTTTCAGATTGCTCTTGAAGATCCTATTTAATTTTGAAGTTCGCTCATCGAGGAGATAATATACCAATAATTTAAAATAAGTATAATCAAGACTTAATTTAGAGGGAGCTCTTATTCCTATCAGGATAAAATTCTCAGGGATTATTTCCCTCATCCAATTTTCATATTTATATCCTGAAGTTATCTGGACTGCGACCGGATTCTTTGCCGGGGTTGATTTTGACTCGAGACTTCCGAAATACCTGTTTATTTTTTCTCTTATCTCTTCTTCCTCAAATTTACCGGATATAACCAGGATGATATTTTTCGGATTTGAAAAATTATGATAAACCCTTCTGATCCTTCCGATATCAAAAGTATTAAGTTTCTCTATCTCGCCATAAAGAGGAGTATTGTAAAGTGAATCTCCGAACAACTCTTTTCTCATCCACTCACTTGCCCGGAAATGGATACTTCTGTTTATGAGCCTGTATATTCTGTCGTATACTCCTTTTCTCTGCTTTATTATTTCATGATCA
>DBOL01000052.1:10829-11030 GCA_002299555.1 Candidatus Aminicenantes bacterium UBA647 | reverse complement strand
AAGTTGATCGTCAATGAGGAGCCTATGTCCGCTGTAGAATCAGGGAAATTGTAATTATTATTTCTTCAAAAGTTCCATTACAGCTGAGCTCATTGTTAATATACCGGTTTTAATTGTAGGTTCAAAATCAGGAGCCCAGAAGGGAGAATGAAGTCCCGGAACATTTTCATTTGATCTTTGAGCTTCCAGAAATTTTTCAGG
>DBOL01000052.1:0-10531 GCA_002299555.1 Candidatus Aminicenantes bacterium UBA647 | reverse complement strand
GAGCTTCCAGAAATTTTTCAGGATTTACTGCACCGAGCCAATAAATAAATGTTGGTATTTTAGGTTCAACACGACCGTATTCCGAAAAATCTTCCCCGGCTGTCACAGCCTCGGCAAGAAGAACATTTTCTCCCCCTAATACTTTTTTAAAAGAGTTCATAACTATCTCTGTCAGTTGCGGATCATTATAAGTGGCACTTATAGATTCATTCATGACTATTACTACAGGAAGATCTTTCTCTTTAAGGCCTGCCGCAATACCGATTCCTCTTGCTATTCTTTTTATAGAATTCAAAATGTTTTTTCTTATATCCTGTTCGTATGAACGGACGGTAAGTTTCAGGTAAACTCTGTCGGGAATAATATTATGTTTAGTTCCGCCGTGAATAGAACCAACAGTTACGACAGCTTTTTTATTGGGAGGAACTTCCCTGCTGACTATTGTCTGAAGTGCTAATACAATTTGAGATGCAATTACAACAGGATCTTTAGTAGTCTCCGGTGCCGCTCCATGTCCTCCAATACCCTTCACTTCAATATTAACAGAATCTACATTGGCAAGAATATATCCCGGTTTGGATGAAACCAATCCTGCAGGGAACGGACCGTCATGGAGTGCGATCGCATAGTCGGGACGTGGGAATCTTGTGAAAAGCCCATCTGCAATCATTGCTTTTGCTCCAATCCCCGTTTCCTCTGCGGGTTGGGCAACCATCATTAATGTTCCTGACCATTTATCTTTAAGTTTAGCCAGGACTCTTGCCGTTCCTGTAAAAACTGTCATGTGAATATCGTGGCCGCAGGCATGCATTACACCTACATCATTTCCTGAACTATCCTTTGTCCTGATCTTACTTTCGTATGACAGGCCTGTTTTCTCAGTGATCGGGAGAGCGTCCATGTCGGCTCTGACCATGATGGTTTTTCCAGGGCCATTCTTAATTATTCCTACAACACCGTATTTTCCTACTCCGTATGTGACCTTGAACCCGGCATTTTTCAATTCTTTTTCCATCTTCCTCGAAGTGTTGACTTCGTTAAATGAGAGTTCGGGAGTTTTATGAAGATCAATGTAAAGTTCTTTTAAAGATTGTAGTTCTGTTGAAAGAATTTTTAGTATCTCGGATTTGAAAGAAATAGCGCTTTCATCTATTGCAGCAGATGTGTGAATATTCATTAAAGAAAAAACAATTAAAAAAATGATCATGTGAAAAAATAATATCCTCTTCATAAATGACTCCTTAAATGTTGTTAATTTAAAACAATTATATCAGATTGTATATTTTTATAGCAGGGATTGTATAAGGTTCTTCAGGCTCTCCACAGATCGTTCCTCAGAAGGTACTTTTTTATAAAGGTTACCTTTCTTATCTATGAGAATAAGTGTCGGGACAGAATTGAAATTCCCCCATGCGTTCGAGACAGACCTGTCTCCCCATCCGAATTTATATGAAAATTGCTTTGATGATTCTATAGCTTTTTTATCTGATCCGTATTTTTTCCATGTTTTGTCTTTATCCATGGCAACAGCAATAATTTCGAAACCTTTAGCTGATAGTTCTTTGTATAGTTTTTCAAGTTTCGGCAGGCTTTTTTTACATGAAGGGCACCATCCTGTCCAGAATTCAATAAGAACTACTTTGCCTTTATGATCTGACAGGTCTATTTTCCCTCCATTGAAATCTTCGAGCTTCAGATCCGGAGCTTGCCCCTTTTTCCCCATCTGATATTCAAAATTGGCAGCCCCGCCGTGGTATTGTGCATATTCAAGATTGGTTTTGAAATTTCTCTCTCCCGGCAGTTCCTTAATAGCATATTTATAAGCATCCGCTGCCCATTTGAAATATTTAGCAGCCTCTCCGAATTTATTCTCCTTGATCATAGATTGACCTTTTTTGATATGAATATATCCACGGGTACCAAGGCAGTATTTGAAATTTGTTTTATACCCTCTATTTTCAGGTTCACTTTTTATAGCTTTTTTATAGATCATTGCTGATTCTAAAAATATTTTACCGGCCTCATATACTTCACCTTTTCTTTTATGAGATTCAGCGGTTTTCATTACTTTATATGCCAGCTTTCCCGGATCTTCAATGATGTCAGCTTTTAAGATATTGAAGTTTACTACTACAAATAAAAATATTGTGATAACTGAAATAAAAGATCTTTTTATTGTCATCCCTGCCTCCATATATTGCTTAAATATAATTGGATAGGATTTAAGTGTCAAATCAAAGTTTGTTAAAATAACCATCTTAAAGTACAATGCTTTCTCAAAGAAATGAAAATAAAAAGTGTTATATATCTGATCTGCTTTGCTCTTTTTGTCGCAATGGGACACATTCTGCAGAAAATTGTTTTAAATCACGGTGTTGATAAAGTGGTTTTCGCTTTTTTAAGAATAATTTCCGGACTCTTTATCATATCTGTTATCCTGTTTTATAAAAAATATGACCCGGTAAAAATAGTGAAGAAGAATTACATCCATTTTCTTATCCTGGGGGTCGGATTTTCCGGGTTGGGAATCATTTTAAAACTTTGGGGATTGGAAAATACAACTGCCGTTAATGCTTCATTTATCATGTCACTATCATCGGCGGCTGCAGTCCTTTTTGCTTTTCTATTCCTTAAAGAAATTCCATCTAAAAGATTTTATATATTCATGTCTCTTATGATCTTTGGTGTGTATCTTGTAACAACGGGGGGAAAGAGCATTGTTCCCCGAAAAGGAGATATGATAATGCTGGCCCTGGCATTTCTCATAGGCTCAATGAGGGTTTATGGGAAAAAAGTTTTGAAAACCATGACTATTATTGAAACTGCTTTCGGTCGATCCCTCTTTGGAGCGATCTTTTTATTCATCCTTATTCTTATTTTCTCGCCCGGAGGATTCACAACCATAAAGAATTGGAAAATTTTACTGATGGTGTTATCAAACGGGATAACGTTCAGTGGCAGTATCCTGTTCTTTTATGCGGCATTACAAAATGAGGGAGCATCAAACAGCAGTATGTTCGCACTTCTGGTTCCGATCTTCACACTTGTGTTCGGTTTCTTTGTTCTGAGTGAAAAACTGAATATGGTCCAATTATCAGGTGGAGTGATAATACTTGTCTGTTCTATGCTTATATCGCGAATAAAACTCAGACAGGCCAATTTTTAGAACAAAATCCGATTTATACCACTATTCTCAATAAAAAGTTGACTATATATTATAAATATTCTATAGAAGATATATGGGCGAAAATTTCAAAGAGATCCCTGAGTTCGGAATTAGTCTGAAGATAGAAAATGAACCCGTTCCCGAAGGCGAAGCGCTTGTTAGTCTTGTCATTAGTGTCAGAGAATGCATCCTCCAATTAGATGAAGAGGGAGTTAAAGCTTTTGAGAGAAAAAAAAATGATTCTTTTGTCTCTTTCAAGGATACGATAAGTCTTTTCAGAAGGAAGGAGAGGTTGTCCAACACTAAACTCATTTTACAATATCTTCTCATGTTTCTTGAGAATATGCCGTCACCTGAAAGAGTCAGAGTACTCCCTGAGAACCCGTTCCTTCAATTCTGGGACTTTGTCTTGTATCAGATATCAGATCTAAAAGAGGATGATGTGATAGAAGCCGTATTACGTGAGTACAGAGAACTTGGTATCCTGAAAGAGGACAAACTCTGGCTTCAGAAAGGGAAGATCAGAGTATTCCATGATAAATTAAAGGAAAGTATGAGAAATGCAAAAGGACCTACTCCGGATGGTTATAAATCAGTGTTCTCAGCATTGAAGGAAATATCTCTGTTCTGGTTCGGGATCAGGAGAGAGAATCTTGACAGGATCAGAAAGAGCGATCTCTTTAGCTACAAATTAGTTCGCATTCTTTTAAGCAAGCTGGACAATCCGGAAAATATTGACCAGCCTGCGACACCAAAAATTGATATTATTTAATCTTTATTTCTATCCATCCTGATCTGTCCGGATCTTTCGGCTGCTTTACCTTCTTTACAGGATTTTTTTTCAATTCTTCTAAAAGATGTTTGACAGCAGCTTCAATACTCGGATCGATACCTTTCGCAACCAGATGGGGAGTATCAATAACTTCAATATCAGGGTAAATACCAACACCTTCGACTGCCCAATTCCCTTCAGTATCAAAGAATCCGAAAGTAGGAACATTAAAACTTCCGCCATCTACAAATCCTGCATTGCCGGACAGCCCGACAAGTCCTCCCCATGTTCTTGTACCGATGAGTATGCCAAGGTTTCTCTTCCTGAAGAAATATGGAAATGCATCTCCACCCGAGCTTGCATAGTGATTTATCAGCATAACCTTAGGACCTTCGTGAAGAACCCCTGGTGTCCTGAATGGCTTAACTCCTCCGACAGCCCAGTATGCGAGCGGTTTTCTCCCGAGCAATTCGACCATCACATCCGGAATGAATCCTCCTCCATTATATCTGTCATCTATTATAAGAGCTTCCTTATTATGGAAAGCATACATCCCTTTGAACAACTCTCTGTTCCCTTCGAAAGATGTATTCGGGGCATGTATATAACCTATCCTTCCGTTTGAAAGTTTATCTACCAATGCTCTTCTGGACTCTACCCAGTCAAGATAAAAAAGTTGGAGCTCACTTTTAATGGGTTTGATCATGTATTCTTTTTTACCGGATACATTTGAAACAATGATCGGAATTCTTTTCCCCGCTGTATTCTCAAGGAATCTGTAGATGTTATCTTTGGTAGTCACATCATTATTGTTTATAGATAAAATTGTATCTCCCTCTTTGATATTTATTCCCTGCTCTGTGAGGGGAGACCTTCTGGATGTATTCCAATTCTCTCCTTTGTAGATCTTCTTGATGATATATCTTCCTGACATTACATCTACTTTGAATTCAGCGCCGAGAAGTCCCGTGTCCATCCTCTTAACTCTGGGAAAATCTCCATAATTCACATAGCAATGACCGGTATTGGATTCGCCCACAAGTTCTCCAAACAGATAATCGAGATCTGCACGGTGTTTTACATATGGGAGGAGCTTTTTGTATCTTTCGCCCATCTTTTTCCAGTCCAGGCCGTGAAGGTTCTTGGCGTAGAACCAATCCCGAAAAATTCTCCAACCGTCATTATATATCTGCTTCCACTCTTTCAGCGGTTCGATCTTCATCTTTAATTCGCTGAGTTTCAATTTCCCGTCTCCTGCTTTCTGACCCGGTTTTATTGAGATTATTCCGTAGTCGGAACCCGATCGGTATAATCCCTTCTTTTTATCTGAAGAAAGTATGATGAATCTTACTTTAGAGAGGATCTTCTCTTCCTTCTTTTTTGAAACATCAAATTTATATAATGTACCCTGTCTGATGTAGATCACTCCTCCTTCCACAGGTTCGATATTAAAATAATTCGAACTGCTTATCGGGAAAGCTACTATCCTGCTGTCGGCTCCTTCGAAATCGATCTTCACTTTTTTTGCAGCTTTATTTTTATCTGCTGCAGGTTTTTTGTTTTTGCTTTTCGCAGCAATACTCTTTTTCACTTCCTCAACATCATTTTTGTCCTTGAACAATGGGGGAGTGTTTTTTTCAAGAGCTATGGCATAGATCTTTGAAGCTTTATTATAAAGATAATCAAATTCAAAAGAAGAAAAAGTTAAATTGAAATCCCTGTTCGAGCGGAAGAAAAGGAATTTGCCACATGGTGAGAATACAGGCGAGTCATCATTGAATCTGTCATTTGTCAGCTGGGTTGCTTTCTTATTTGCAAGGGAATAAACCCATATTGCAAAAAGATCATTATCACTGTCCTTTGAATATGTAACCCATTTTGAATCTGGTGACCATGAGTAATCCCTGATATCATTGCTCCTTCCTATATCTGCGATGGTCTCTGTTTTTGTTGATACATCGAGGATCTTTAATTGATGCGTTCTATCCGAATAAATGATCTTTTTACTGTCCGGTGACCAGAGAGGGGAATATTTCCAGGCTGAACTTCCTCTGGTCAATTGGACAGGTGATCTGTTCAGATTTGCATCCTGAAGATACATCTCATATTCACCTGATCTGTCTGAGTAGAAAACAATATTTTTTCCGTCCGGAGACCACTCGGGAGACATATCTCTTACTCCCTGTGTATTCGTCAGGTTAACTATCTCGCCGTGTTTTTCCGGAACTGAAAATATATCTCCTCTTGCATCGAAGATAGCTCTTTTCCCCGTTGGCGATATCGATACTCCGGAGATATTGTCCTTAACATTTTTAAAGTAGGGGAGAGTTGATTTACCATCATAATTTATCTTAACACTGATTTTTGACTCTGTGCCGGTATCCAGGTCCAGTTTCAGCAGATATCCTCCATTCTCATAAACCAGAAGGTTCTTTTCTCCGGAGGGCCACATAACATCATATTCGGTATGTTTGGTCAGTTGGAGTGTTTTGCCTGTGTTAAGGTCAAAACTGTAGATATTAAGTGTTAGACTTTCATCAGAAGCATAGTATATTTTATCTTTGTACCATGAGGGGATCTGGTCACTGCCTTTAAATTTTGTTAATTGTTTTGAAAAGCTTTTCTCAAGGTCGTAGATCCATACGTCTGATGCTCTTCCACCTTTATACCTTTTCCAGGTCCGAAACTCTCTTGAGATCGGTGTGTAGCATATCTTTTTACCGTCAGGGGAGAAACTTCCGAATCCTCCCTCGGGGATCTCTAATGGGGTTTCAAATCCCCCAGTCCTGTTAATCAGGAAGTATTTACCGTTCCTCTTCCCGAATGGTGTCCTGTTTCCTCTGAAAAGTATCTTCTCACTATCTGGTGTCCAGTCGAGTACAACATAGTCCCATCCACCCCTCGGAGGCATAAAACCGACATCATTATAATAGGTAAGTTGTTTCGGGGTTCCACCTTCACTGGGCATGACATATATTTGTCTTGACCCTGAGTATTCTGCAGAAAAAGCGATCCATTTGCCATCTGGGGATATCTTCGGGAATAACTCCATCCCTTCATGAGAAGTCAGATGTTTTGCAACTCCTCCATTTGAAGGGACCGTCCAGATGTCACCTGCGTAAACAAATGAAACAAGATCTCCGCTTATGTCAGGGAATCTCATTAACCGGGCTTCATCGGAACTGAACCCTAAACTTATTATCGAAATAAAAATTATTACAAATATTAGTTTTTTCATATTTTCTCCATTAATCCGCATTTGAGTATTGCGGGAAGAATTATTGTATTCCACGTAAATATGATTTTCAAGTATTTGTTTGTCGTAGAATGGTTTGTCATTATCTAAAATGCGAATTTATTAATAAGTTGATCTGATATGGAACTATTTTTCTATTTGGGATATAATTTTTTATTAAAATTAATTGAAACATTAATCGCTTTATTTGTCATATTTCTTGTGTACATGTACTCATATTTAATAAATATAAAGGATTCAAAATGATTTTTTCATCTAAAAGAGATCGGGCTATTAAATTTAATGACATTGTCCCTGAGAGTTTAAATATCCTGAATTCTTTAAATGATGCTGTTTTGTTGATGGACGGGATCAATTTTGTCGATTGTAATGAAAAAGCAATAGAATTATATGGCTGCTCAACCAAAGAAGAATTGCTGAAATCCAAGCCCTATGAATTGTCCCCGGAATTTCAACCGGATGGGAAAAGTTCAAAAATTGAAGCTGAGAAGAAGATGAGATCAGCACTAAAAGGGAAGCCCCAATTTTTTGAATGGAAACATACAAAATTGGACGGCACTTTGATCGACACTGAGGTAAGCCTGAATCTTGTAAAATTTAAAAGTAATAAAGAATTGGTTGCTGTTGTTCGTGATGTTTCAGAGAAAAAAAGATCTGAAAAAATAAATGCAATATTATTCAATATTGCCAGGGGCAGCGGAACATCTGAGTCACTTGTGGAGTTATTATCTTTGATCCAGAAGGAAGTTCTCAAGCTTATGGAGGCCAGGAATTTTTATGTTGCCCTCGTGATAGACAAAGAAAAGAGTCTTTTCAAAATTCCTTTTATTGTCGATATAAATCCGGCAGAGATAGAATCGGCAGATAAAATCCTGGATCTTAAGAACGGTTTCACCGATTATGTTCTTCAGAGCGGGAAACCACTTCTCGCAAATCAATTGACCCTTGCAAAATTGTTAAAAAAAAAGAGAGTCAAGTTAATAGGAACAGATACCGCATCATGGATTGGAGTACCATTGAGTTCGAAGGAAGAGGGAATAATAGGTGTTATTGTAGTGCAAAGTTATGATGACCCAAATGCCTATACGGAGACCGATATTGAAGTGCTGCTCGCAATAGCGCCAACGATCACATCGTTGATAAAACAGCAGAGGATAGAAGATATAGCTAGAAAGAGGGAAGAAAACTTCAAACTCTTGTTCGAAAATATCCCTGATGCTGTATTTATTACCCTTTTTGGGGGGGAGAATTCGGGGGAGATCATTAATGCAAATCCTGCTGCTGAAATTCAGACCGGGTACACAATTGAAGAGTTGGTCGGAATGAACATCAGAAGAGATCTGAGTGCAGAAGATTATGAGTATGAATCGGCATTAAAAAATGAAGATAAATTAAATTCGCAAAAATTTGTGAAGTTCAGAGAAAAAAAAACAAGAAAGGACGGATCACAATACTGGACGGAAGTTCTTGTGAAAAAGCTCACTATGGAAAATCAAGAAATAGCACTAGGTGTTAACAGGGATATAAGTTCACAGGTCATTGCTGAAGAAGCATTAAAAGAGAGTGAAGAAAAATACAGAAATTTTATTGAAAATTCCGGAGTCGGTTTTGCCGCGGATGATATGGATGGGCAGATCACTTATTTCAACAATACTTTTGCAGAGTTGTTCGGATATACCACTGAGGAGATCAAAGAACAGAGTCATAGTTCGCTGATTCATCCGGATGATCAGCAATTAATTATGAAATTTCATAGGATGAGGATGGAAGAGGGAAATCCCCCTAAAGAATATGAAGTGAGGGGGATCAGGAAGGATGGATCTATTATTTTTCTTGAAATATCTGTAGACAAACTGATTAAAAGTGATGGTAAGATCATTGGTACCCAAAACTTTTTCAGAGATATAACAGACAGAAAAAAGGCAGAAGAAGAGATCTTGAGTTTAAAAAATAACCTTGAAATTCAGGTCGAAAATAAGACGAAGGATCTCAATGAAAAGATCAGTGATCTACAGCGATTTTATGACGCTACTATTGAACGGGAATTCAGGATCAAGGAACTGAATGACCGGATAGACGAACTGGAAAAAGAATTAAAGATCAAATATTTATAGATCCGGTTCCTCCTTTGCCGGCAAGAGCATTTATCAGTTTATCGCAGCCCCCTTCTTTAATAAAATCGGTATGTTCTTTTATTGAATTGAACTTTCTCCCGCAGATCTTATTGCATTCCATCTCAAATCCGGTCTCGTCATAGAATGTTTTTATGATCTTTTCTAAAACCGGATCTGATAAAGAATATTTGTAATTTCCTTCTCTGACCCTGTCGAGAGTGTTTTTCCAAATAGCCGCTCCGAGTGCGCCACACCCTTTTCCGCTCAGTCCCATGCCACCTGCCAATCCTGCTACAATAGCGATCTCTTCTTCACTCCCTCCCATTCTCCTTACCACTTCTGATGAGCAACTGGCAGGGTTTTCCGGAAAAGAGGGTTGATCGAAGGCTAAACCTTCTGCAGCCGCTTCAAAAGCTTCCGGGGCCCATTTGTCGGCAAGTTTGTAGCAGGTGAACATTTTTCCGGTGAAAAAAAACTTAGCGACACTGAATTTTTTTTTCCAGTCAGTGTCAGTTATATCAAGGCAGTCGGGACTCTCATATATACTTATAAATGATTTCATAAGGTGTTGGGTTGACAGTATAGCCATGATGATTGTTTTATTTTGTTCACCTGTCCGACGGAATGACTCTGCTCCAAGAGCGAGTGTTGCACCCCATAGAATGCCGCATTGATATCCCTGTTGTAATATACCTCCTGCAAGTGGATCTGCAGCCTGCTCCTCTTCGTCCATCGGATGGCCGAACTCACGGTTCAACAAGTAAAAGAATGCTCTTGAGCAGGACCCCTTTTTAAAAAACACCCTCTTTGTATCACGTTTGATCCTGGTTGATCTGAAGAATCCCATATATTTCCTCCAATATTATTCTGAACAAACCATCAAAAAACAATTTACTATGACCTATCTTTAAAATTAAGACCTGTAACGATTTGGAACATCTATTTCTGATTTTACTTAAACAAAGAAAATATATCAAAAGTGGTTAGGTTACATTAGATTGAATGTTGAGAATCAGTGCAAATTGATATATATTCTGACATGAGGTGATTTATGGATTTTCCGGAACTTGTAAAAAAAAGATACAGCTGCAGAAAATATCTGCATGATCCTGTTGAAAGAGAAAAAATAGAAGAGTGTATTAAGGCTGCCAGGCTTGCCCCCTCGGCATGTAATTCCCAGCCGTGGAATTTTATAGTGATCGACGATTCGGAAAAATTGGCAT